>CBFDDY010000143.1:0-6237 GCA_965603705.1 uncultured bacterium
TCAATCTATTTTCGAACTTATAAAGGTTGTTAGGCATGGATACGGGTAAGTCCCTTCGAAAGACAGGGATTTCCCCCAGCGGGGAAATCCCTTCCTGTCCTCACAACGCTCTCCTCGAGATTCTCTCGGGGAACCATGCCCGCGTTGTTCCGGATGGCTTTCTGCGGGATTTACCAGTATCCATATCCTCAGATTCATCAGATACTCTACTAGGCGTTCTCCTATTTTTGCTAAAAGAGCGGTAAAAAGAATCAGGTTAGATTGATTAAGAAAACCGTGAGCAAGGATGAGCGGGCATGGTTCTTCTCCTTTAAGGAGAAGAGAGCGAAGACTGTATCCGAGCGGATTTTCCGCGCTGGGGAAAATCCGCGTGTTTTCGGATCAACTAACCTGATTCTTGCTTAAGGCTCAGATGTTTATAAAAAATTGGGGAAACTCCAGTTAAAAAAAAAGGGACTTACCAGTATCCATGCCATTCATATGATTACGGCCATAAATTTCCATTTGTACAAACAATGATAAAAGAATAAAATGCATTTTCATGTTAGAAGAGATTCGAGTTAAAAAAGCTGCCCAGCATAACCTTAAGCAGATCGATGTAAATCTTCCCCGGAACAAACTAATAGTAGTTACCGGGCCCAGTGGTTCAGGAAAATCTTCACTGGCTTTTGATACTCTATTTGCTGAGGGGCAGAGGCGCTATATTGAATGTCTTTCCGCATATGCCCGTCAGTACATCGAACAACTGGAAAAGCCCAAAGTAGAATCGATCGAAGGGCTTTCCCCCTCCATATCGATCGATCAGAAGACTATTTCTTCAAATCCCCGCTCAACAGTAGGCACGCTTACTGAAACCTATGATTTTATGCGGCTTCTTTTTGCTAGAGCAGGAACGCCCCATTGCCCTGATTGTGGAAGAAGGGTCAGGGCTCAAACTCATCACCAGATCCTTAAGAGGATCTCCGCCTCTTTCTTGGAAAAGAGAATCAAAATACTTGCGCCAGTTGTCAGGGGGCGTAAAGGAGAATATCAACAGCTCTTTGAGCGTATGCGGAAAAAAGGATTCCTGCGGATTCGGGTAGATGGAGAGTTTCGGGAACTTGATGAGGATATTCTTCTGGAAAGAAATAAAAAACATAATATTGAAGTTCTTGTGGATGAGATTACGATATCAAAGGCCTCTCAAGCAAGGCTCAGGGAGGCGGTAGAACGAGCAATAGAATTGGCAGGCAATGACTTGCTAGTGATAAAAAAAACTGGTGAAGAAGAATACTTTTCCCTCAGCCTGCTCTGTCCTTATTGTAAGATCAGTTTACCAGAGCTTGAACCAAGGGCATTCTCTTTTAACAGTCCTTACGGTGCTTGCCCTTATTGTCATGGGCTGGGCCTGCGCACAAGGTTGAATGCTAAGGGAGAATATGAGTTTACTGGAGATGTTTGTCAGGTGTGTAAAGGCGGCAGGTTAAAAAAAGAAAGCCTGGCTGTTGAAGTAGGCGGTAAAAATATTTTTGAACTGGCTTCTCTTCCTGTAAACCAGCTTATTAATGAATTTGGTTTGTTCGATTTTGAAGACAAACAACAAATGATTGCTTCCAGGATCCAAAAAGAAATTTTATCCCGCCTTAAAGTAATAGAAGAGCTTGGTATGTCTTATTTGCAGCTCACCCGGACGACCGCTTCGCTTTCAGGGGGGGAAGCCCGGAGGATCCGGCTGGCCGCCCAGATCGGGATGGGTCTGAGGGGAGTGCTTTATGTATTGGATGAACCTACAATCGGCCTCCACCAGCGTGATAATACCCGTCTGATTTCTCTATTAAGGGCAATCCGGGATGAAGGAAACACAGTTATTGTGGTCGAACATGATGAACAGACCATCCGGGCTGCGGATTATATTTTGGACCTGGGCCCAGGAGCGGGAGAAAAGGGAGGAGTAAAAGTCACAGAGGGAAAACTGGAAGCTATCCTATCCTCTTCAAAATCACTGACATCGCAATATCTCAATGGGGAAAAAAGCATTCCTGTCCCGAAAAAAAGAAGAGAGTTCTCTAACTGGTTAAGGATTGTAGGCGCTTCTGAGCATAATCTAAAAAATATTGATGTCAGATTTCCCCTTTCAGTTATGACAGCTGTTACGGGAGTATCCGGTTCCGGGAAAAGTACGCTAGTTTATGATATTCTTTTTAAGAGTCTTTCCAATCTTCATCATAATGCCAGGCATAAGGCCGGCAGGTATAATTTGCTTGAGGGAGAGGAGGAGATAAATAAGGTCATTTCTATTAACCAGAAACCTATAGGAAGGACTCCCCGTTCCAACCCGGCCACTTTTACAGGATTATTTACATCTTTAAGAAAATTGTTTTCCCTTACTCAGGAATCCAGAATCAGGGGTTATTCCCCAAGCCGGTTTAGTTTTAATGTTTCCGGAGGCCGGTGTGAGGAATGTAAGGGAGCAGGTGCCAGGAAGATCGAGATGCATTTTCTTCCTGATGTTTTTGTGACCTGTGACCGCTGCGGAGGAAAACGTTATAACCGGGAGACATTGTCGGTTCGTTACAAGGGGAAAAATATTGCGGATTTTTTGGCAATGACTGTAGATGAAGCTTATGATTGTCTTAGGGCCCACCCGGTTTTAAAGCGAAAACTCGGAATATTAAAAAGAGTAGGACTGGGATATATCCGGCTGGGCCAGCCAGCCCCAACTCTTTCGGGGGGAGAAGCCCAGCGTATGAAGCTTACTAAAGAGCTTAGCCGTAAAGATACAGGGAAAACTCTTTATATTTTGGACGAACCGACAACCGGGCTTCATTTTGATGATGTTCGCAAGCTGCTGAAAGTGTTGTCTGAGCTTGTCGAGCTGGGGAATACGGTTGTTGTTATTGAACATAACCTTGAAGTTATTAAGTATTCAGATTATATTATTGATTTAGGCCCTGAAGGAGGAGAGAGAGGCGGCTATGTTGTCGCCTCAGGGACTCCGGAAGAGGTCAGTAAGATAAAGGATTCTTTTACCGGAAGGTTTTTGAAGAGTATTTTAAAAACAGCCGGGAAATCGGCAATTATTTAAACAACCTAGGTTATTCGTGAGGAGGAAAGATGAAAACATTAAAAAAAATTGAGAGAATAATGGTTGCCGTATTTGCAGTGCTTTTAATTGTAGTACCTGTAATTTTTGCAGGGCAGGGGCCTTTTCCTAAAGATTTTGATAAATTTTCGTGGAGGCATATCGGCCCTTTCACTTTTTCAGGCCGGATAACAGACTTTGCTGTTCCCAAAGGCCAAAGCAAGCTTTATTATGTCGCAACTGCATCAGGTGGTGTGTGGAAGACTGAGGACGGTGGCATAAGCTTTAAACCTATCTTTGATAAATACGGGAATATGAGTATCGGAAATATTGAAATATCTCCTTCAAATCCTGAAATTGTCTATATGGGGACAGGAGAAGCTATGCATGCCCGGTCAAGCGCTCATGGTAATGGTATGTGGAAGTCTGAAGATGCGGGAAAGACATGGACTTATATAGGCCTTGAAAAGAGCTATTTTATTCCGAAGATTGCTATAGACACGAAAGATCCGGAGGTCGTCTATGTTGCGGCTGAAGGAAAATTGTATGATAATAAAATGGACTGTCAGCGGGGTCTGTATAAGACAATAGACGGGGGAAAGACCTGGAATCTAGTCCTTGACCTTAGCGATAGAGGAGTGGGGGATTTTGTCATAGATCCTAATAATTCTGATATTGTTATTGCAGGAGCGTATAAGACCTATAGGAGGACCTGGACTTATATTGACCGCCATCCGGGAAATCATTTTTTTAAGACCATAGATGGAGGCAAAACTTGGAAAAAATTGACTCAGGGGCTGCCTTTAAATATAAAAAGCGGCTGGAATGGCATAACCATTTACCCTGAGGATTCGAATATTATCTATATCCGTATGGATGAGGAAGTAAATCTAGGATTGAGTGAAGTCGAGAATGGATCCCTCTTCAGGCAGGGCCGAATTTTTCAGGATAGTTTTTATTTTAATAAATGGAAAACATATAAATTAAATCCGGCCATAGAGCAACTGGTAAAGTTTGAGCCTATAGAAGCTGAAACGGAAAAAGACTTGGTAGAAAAAATAAATGAACTGATAAAAAGCAAGGATTTCCAGAATAATATAAAGATCGACTTTACAGAATTTAATAAAAAAGCAAGGAAAATTTTTCGCAAAAATGAAGATATTTTAAAAAGCATAACTGAAGTGGATAAGACTATCCAACAATACCAGGAGGCTGCAGCTAAAGGTGAAGTCAAAGAAAAAAGCAAAGAGGGAAAAGCTCAAAACGGCCGTATGCAGGCAATAAACCGCTACATCCTTCAGATTCTCTATGCTGATGCTCTAGAGATTATGGAACCTGTAAAAAAATCCGGAGTGATCTACCGGTCGGAAGACCAGGGCGAGACTTGGGAGAAGATGACTGAATATAAGCAGCGGGGCGGGAGTACAGCAGTTAATGTTATTGAAGCGGGTTATGCCGGCAGGATCGAGGTTGACCCAAATGATGATAAAGTGCTTTATGCTGTTGAAACAATTGTAAAGATCTCTAAAGACAGCGGCAAGACTTTTAAGAATGCTCCCTGGTTCGGTAATCAAAAATGCCATGTGGATGTCCGGGGTATCTGGATCGACCCGCTTGATTCGCAACATATTCTCAACGGCAATGATGGGGGAGTATCTGAAACATGGGATGGCGGCAAGCACTGGTCTCAGAAGGATACTATCAGCGCCCAGCAGTTCTATGATATATCGGTTGATAATGAGATGCCTTATAATGTTATGGGTGGCACTCAGGACAATGGCTGCTGGATCGGCCCTTCGCGTAACCGCAACTCTTATGGAGTGTTTCCAGCGGATTGGACTTACCTGCCTTCCGGTGACGGCTACTATGTTTTACGAGACTGGTGGAATCCGGAATATATTTATTTTGAAAGTCAGTTCGGACGCTCAAATCGGATGGATCTTAAAACTGGGGAGACGGATAACCTTTCTGTGCGCAACACTGATGAAGAGAAAGCGGCCGGCAAGCCACCCCAGAGATATCAATGGGACTCGCCTATCGTACTTTCACCCCATAATCCAGGTATAGTATACGTCTGTTCCCAGCATGTTCATCGCTCCAACAGTCGTGGGGAAGAGGGAACATGGGAAACAATTAGCCCGGACCTGTCACGTAATAATAAGGAGAGGATCAAGCAATCAAAGCTGACAAATCTGCAGTATGCAACTATCTACACATTTGCAGAATCGCCGCTAAAACCGGGTGTTTTATGGGCAGGTACAGATGACGGTAATCTCCAGCTGAGCACTGACGGAGGCGATAACTGGACAAATATCACATATCGATTTTATGACGAAAAAGGAAAGCCCAAAAAAAATGTCAAAGGCACTCGAATTCCTTATGACCGCTGGGTGACTAAGGTGGAGCCTTCAATCCATGAACTTGAGACCTGTTATGTTGCTTACTCTGGTTACCGGACCCATAATGAGGATACTTCATATGTTTTCGTCACCCATGATCTTGGGAAAACCTGGGAAGATTTAAGCCTAGGCATGATGAATCCTGTGCGTGATATAGAGGAAGATCCCGACAATTCTGGTGTGCTCTATCTTGCCACTGATTATGGACTGTTTGTTTCTATTAACAAAGGCAAAACCTGGGTAGAGATGTCGGAATCAGCCCCGGATGTTATGATCATGGACTTGGATATTCAGAAGCGGGAGCGTGACTTGGCAATTGGGACCTATGGGCGTGGTATTTATATTGCTGATATTTATCCTTTTAAAGAGATGAACCCGGAATTATTTGAAAAAGGCAGTTTTCTGTTTGATATTCAGCCTACTATGAAGTGGAATGTGCTGGAACGGCGGGGCCCGACTTACGGGGAATTTGCGAAGGTGAATAATCCTCCTATTAGCGCCAATATATACTATTATCTGAAGGAGAAGGTTAAATCCTCAAAAATCGTGATTAAAGATTTGGAAGGAAATGTCCTTAAGGAAATAAAAGGAAGTAAAAAAGCCGGCTTACATAAAACTTCCTGGGATCTGAGGAAAAAAGAAGATTCTCAGGAAGACGGCCGTAGACATAGAGGCAGAGGTGCTATGGTTGAGTGCGGTAAGTATAAAGCAACTTTTACAGTAGAAGAAAAGGAAATTTGCACCAAGGAGTTGAAGGTTATCCAGGACCCGATTAGG
>CBFDDY010000144.1:0-6232 GCA_965603705.1 uncultured bacterium
GAAATACAGCACCTTGATAGAATCGCTTTACGCCGAATAGAGGAAAAGAGCGGGAGAGGTGCATTGCATCATCATGTCACCTATACTTCAGAGCCCGGCCCAGAAAAGCAGCCGGGTGAGAAAATAGGTGATCACTGCTACCGTAAAAAGGGAAGCAAGAGTGGGTATATATTTTTGCTTCTCCAGGTTATTTGCCAGAAGACCGGGAATTACCCAGCCTATAGCTTTTAGCTCAAAAGAGGTGGGAAAAATATGAGGAAGCACTAAGAACCACAGCTGCGTCCATAAAGCCCCCAGCAGTACCAGCATTACAAAACGCCTTTTTCCAAACAGGATAAGATAGCGGGATAAAAATTTATAACAATAAAGGCTCACAAAAGCGATCAGAACTGTTGCCAGCGCTCTTAATGGTTGGTCAAGGTAAAGGGCAATATAGGCGGGCACAATAATCCCGCCGGGATATATATCCATGATCTCAATATAAAGAACTGCAACCACAAGGCCGATAAAAAATGTTTCATACTGCATAATACTCACCTGTCTTCTGCCAATACTTGACAAGCTCCTCCCCTGCTCCTCCCATATTTCCCATCCCGATAACAACCGCTTCATCCCGGCTGATATCTAAAAGAGCGTCCATTATTTTTTTCGCCTTTTTTTCCTTTAATACGGAAAGTTTGCTCCTGCAGGGGAATTTTCTTAATTTTCGCTTGAAAGACAGAGCATGTTCTCCGAAAAGTAATAACCTGTCAAATTCCGGAAAATCTCCCTGTTTCACAGCTTCCAGCCACTGAAGAGTCCGGCCGCCCCGGTCTCCCCGCAGATTCAAGAGGCCGATAAATTTTTTCCCTGCCAGGGATTTTACTTTGTTAATCTTCTCCAGAACCTGTCTGGTAGAAATGGGGTCATTGGCAGCAAAAGCACTCAGAAAATGCCAAATACTTCCCCGCTCACCCATCGGGATTTTCCAGGCTTTAAGGCAGCCAAAATCGGGCTGAACGCTGGCAATTCCCTTTTTTACCTGGCTGCGATCAATCCCAAGATGGTCAGAAACCGCTAAGCACAGCCTGATATTCTCTTCGAATTTATGGGCGGTTGAGGATAATTTATAAAGTGGGAAATCATTTAAAATATCCTGGGAAACAGAGATCACTTTTGATCCGGATTTCCGCGCCTTCTCCTGAAATACCGGATACATCTCTTCCTCTGGGATAAATACTGTAATTCCCCCAGAAACTGCAGCAGAAAAACATGCCGCAGCTTCCTCTTTTGTTGTCCCCCAATGTTCGATGTGATCGACCCTGACATTGGTAATGATCAATATATGCGGCCTTAATATCCGGCCTGATTCAACCAGCATAGACTCAGCTTGAATACTCATCATTTCTGATACCAGTACCTGCACATTCATATCCTCTCCAATTTTCAGGAGATTTTTCTGCTCCAAAATGGAGGGAGGGCTGCGGCGGATGATTTCTTTTTCCTTTCCGTCAGGAAAAATTATAACCGGCTTTGAGCCTGTAGTTTTTGCTAAAACAGAAAATCCAGCCTGGCTAAGTATCGAGGCAAGCAGCCTGGCAACACTCGATTTTCCCCGGGCTCCGGTGATACAGATCCGCAAAGGGATATAACGATATTTTTTCTTTATCCTGAGGCGTTCGCTCAGCAGGTAAGCCAGAAGAAAGGCAAGGCTTCCGGCTGAGGCAATAAGTCCGTTAATAGGAAACTCCGTTTTTCGACCGGGACAGGTCCTCTCCTTAAAAGGGGCTATCCCTGTCGTTTATAGTCTTAAAGTTAAAAAGGGCGCCTTGCTGCAGTCAGGACTCTCAGGAAAGTCCCGGAAATCACATTCCGGAAATCCCCTCTATCATATTCAGCCTTTATGATCTCAGATATCACATCTACCATCTGCCCTTTTCCAGCATCTTTCCACATACAGTCTTCATTAACGATCATCAAATGTTCTGTTCCTACTGCCTCTTTAGCTTTATTGAGAATTTCAAAATACGCAGCCGCAGCTGCACCTTTGGCAAGCACCAGCCCTACAGCCGCTTCTTTTTCCTTAACCAAATCAAGCACATCCTGTTCCGGAAGGTTTTCCTCCAACAGAACAAAAGGTTTTTTCGAAGCTTTTAAAAGTGCTTTTGCCTGGGCAGTTGTGGTTCCTTCAACCATAAGGAGAAGACCGCTCCGGTTAATACCTTTTAGAATCTGTTTTCCGTTTTCTGTTAGCTCCTCACCCTCAAAAAGAGCAGCTGGATTATCAACAATAACAAAATAAGCTCCTTGTTTGGCTAAAACTTCAGCCCACTTCGGGTCATCTTTGAAAGAATTGAGCCCCTTAAGCCCTGCCAGAATCGTAGTCTTTCCAGCCCGGACTGCCTGGTTAATTCCATTGGAGGGAGAAAATCCCTCAAGCCCTTCAGCTGCTTTTAATTTTTCAGCAGCAGTAAAAAGATTGTCTATTATATCAACCCTTAGTTTATCTCCTGAGAGCCCTTCTTTTTCGCTGATAATCGAAAGCTGCAGATCAATATGTGAGTCTTTAACATCTTTTTTATGCTCTACAACATTGGCTAATTTATTCAGCTTGAAATTAATGAGATCCTGGTATTTCAAGTTATATACGGCCTGCCGCTGCGGCTTTATAAAATCACCCGGCTCATCAGCCATGATCTTGGTTGCCGTGTGGACAAAATCTCCTACTCTTTTTAATATATAAGGTTTGACGAGATCAGTATCATCCCGGACATGGTGATATTTAAAATGGTGGCCTCTTGTCATCACTCCATAAGCCGGAACTCCTTTAGCAAGGAAAGGAGAATGATCTGACCCACCGGGGCCGCCGCGTCCGGGTTTGATATATTCCAGCATCTCTTTGGAAAGCTTTTCCTTCACAGCATCCCAGATCCAGGGACCATAATACACTCCGCTAAAAGGAACTATACCATTCCCGTGTGCAACCATATCCATATTAAAGTAAGTGATTGTCTTTTCGATCGAGTGGGTGGGATGATCACAATAATGCCGCGAACCAAGCAGCCCCATCTCTTCTCCAGCCCAGGCTGCAAAGATCACTGTTCTTTTCGGTTTTGCCTTGTTAAGTTTCATGATGCGAGCGATCTCCATCGTCACAGCAGTTCCTGAGGCATTGTCATTAGCCCCATTGTAAACATCTCCATACGGGTTTACGCCCAGATGATCCATGTGTCCACCGATAATGACATATTCATCTTTCATCTGCTTGTCGCTTCCTGTGATCTTGGCTAAAATATTTCTTGTCTTTCTTTCTGGGTCAAATTCCGCATCAACTGAAATATAAACCTTTACGCCCGTGGCAAAAGACATGGATTTTCCTTTATCATCTATCTCCTGAAAGGGATAGCGGAGGTCGGTCTTAAGTTCTTTAAAAATAAACTCTGTAATCCTGCTTTCTGCTGATAATATGACAAAATGAGGGTCATAAAGTTCCTTACTTAATCTGAGTCTAAAATAACGGCTCTGGCTTGAGGCACGCTGGAAACCAATAACACCCACAGCGCCCAGTTTTTTAGCTGCTTTGATACGGTTATCCATCTTGGCCTCTACCTCAAGCTTATCAGCAAGCTTTACTGGAGCCCCGGTTGTAAAAAGAACGACTTTCCCTTTAACATCAACATCAGCATAGTCATCATAGCCTTTTTCGGGAGCATGAATACCGTAACCGGCAAAAACAACCTCAGCCACAAAATGCCCGGAGCCTGAATATCTCTGAACCCTCCAGTCTTCACCATAATAAAAATCACGATGCAGCTTATCTGTCCAGACCTCAAAAGATGCTCCTTGATTTACATACCTGTACTCCACGGTAAATTCCTGAAAAAAGGACCCCTTATCTCCGGCCGGCTCCAAACCCCACTGTTTAAACTTATCTGCAATATATTCCTCACCCATTACTCCGCCGGGATGGCCGCTTTGCCGTCCCAGCATGCAGTCGCAGGCCAGGTCTTTGATGTAGCTCAAAGCTGCCATTTCATCAAAAGCCAGTTTTTTGTCTTTAGCTAAAGACGGAATAGCAAGAAGGATTAATACAAGAAAAAGTCCAATAGCTTTTTTCATAGATACCCTCCATAATTAAATTAAGAATTTTTATTATACATAAAATGAAATGCAAACAAAATAGTTAACTAAAAAGCAAGGGGTCAAGTCTTCATATTCCACATTGCGCCTAATGTGGAATATGAAGACTTGACCCCTCTCTTTATTTTATGAGAAAATTTTGACATAAACTATGAAACTACTTTTATCTATTGTTGTCATTGTGGTAATCGCCCTTATGGGATCTCGCCTTACATTTTTAAACCGCCGCCTTCCCCTCGGTTTTAAAAACATATTATTCACAGGAGCTGAATATATATTTATCGGGATTATCTTAGGCAGAATGGGCCTTAATCTTATAGATACCCGGTCTTTAAATAATCTGGAACCATTTTTGATCTTCGGGCTTTGCTGGATCGGCTTTTTATTTGGCCTGCAATTCGAATTCCGTCAGCTCAAAAACCTGCCGCGTTTCTACTTTTCAATCTCGGCCATACAGGCCTTTATTACTTTTTTAATCGTTAGTTTTGCGGTTTATCTATCATTTAGAGCACTATTTTCCCTTCCTGAAAACACCCTGCTAATAATGGCCATTACCCTAGGAAGTGCGGCCTCTTGTACCGCCCAATCTGCACTTGCCATAGTAAGTAATAACTATCAGTTTGAAAACCGCAAGCTTTTAGCTCTTTTGCGTTATATCTCAAGTGTTGACGGAATCTTTGCTTTGTGTTTTTTTACTATTGCTATTTGGATAATGCCAGGCGTTAATAATACTGACTTTAGCTTAGCGCAGTCTCTAAGATGGTTTATTTTATCAATATCTTTAGGAATCCTATCAGCGCTTATCCTTATTATCCTGAGTAAGACAAAATTTTCTCAACAGGAATTCCTTGTTTTTTTAATCGGGACAGTTCTATTCTGCGGCGGATTAGCATCAAAAGCAAATTCTTCACCTCTTGTGATCGGCTTTATCTGTGGCATGGTTACAGCAAACTTCTGCCGGCACCGCCTGCGTGCCCTGGCAACTATCATTCATTCTGAAAAATCTATTTATATTATTCTGCTCATTATAATCGGGGCAAGCTGGTCTCTTAAATTAGATTATATTCTTTTGATCACAGGAATATATTTTTTAATAAGGGCAATTGGCAAAGTTATTGGAACATTTGCAGCCACAAAAATATTTAAAACAGATTTCAATACTCCACCTGCTCTTGGTTTAGGTCTTCTTTCTGAAGGTGGCTTGACTATTGCAATAATAATTAATTTCAAACTCCTCTATCCCTCTTTATCAGATTACCTAGTGACAATAATCATATTATCCATGTTTGTTAATGAACTCATAAGCCCTAAGTTTATTCTCTATCAACTAAAAGGTACTAAAAAGAAAACAAAAGGATAATGTTAAATAAAATAATCAGCCTTTTTCTTGCCCTTGCGATCATGTCTTTCATTGTCCATGCCGGACTAAAATTAAATCAAAAAGACTGTCCTACCCTTGTTCTTGGTTTTATCCTTATTACTGCCTACTGTATAGGTAAGTTATTAGAAAAAATAGGGCTGCCCGGCATAGTAGGTTATATCTTAACAGGCCTTTTTATGGGACCCTATTTCTTGAAATTCTACCCAAGCTCTGCAATCAATGAGCTGAGTTTCATAAATAGCTTAGCGCTTGCTTTTATCGCCTTTTGTGCTGGAGGTGAATTACGACTTTCAAATATACGCCGCATTTTAAAACCTATCATTTATTATATTTCGGGAATTACTCTTGTAGTATTTACAGGGGTCACAGTATTAGTTTTTTCAATATCCAGCCTTATCCCTTTTCTAAGCGGGCTAAATCCTGGGATCAAGCTTGCTGTCTCAGCGATTTTCGGGATCATCACGGTAGCACGTTCTCCCTCCTCCGCTATTGCCATTATAAGTGAAACAAAAGCAAAAGGCCCCTATACTGACTTAGTTTTAAGTGTATCAGTCGCTATGGATGTTATCATCATCATGCTCTTTGCTGTTGTCATATCCGTCAGCCAAATTTTTATTCACACAAAAGGCGGCATGGGTTTATCTTTTATGGCCGCCCTTTTCTTAGAAATAGCTATTGCTTTTCTACTTGGTTATCTGTTAGGGAAATTTATTGTTTTTCTAATTGAGAAAG
>CBFDDY010000145.1:0-6194 GCA_965603705.1 uncultured bacterium
TTACAGGGCACTTGCGGTGAAGTACCACAGCTTCATACCCTGTGCCTCGCATCTGGGGCAACCTCGACTCGTGAATAATCCAGATTAACCTGAATTATTCATAAAAAATCTTGATACTCATAATATAAAGTAAAATGTAAATTGTAAATTGTTTCATTGTTAAAATCAATACAAATTGTTAACTGCAACCTGGACAAATATGGGCGGAGTTGGGTACACTTATACTTTATTGGAAGATAAATGCTTCAAATTCAAAATTTATATTACTCAATAGGTGAGCTTGAGATACTGCAGGATGTGTCCTGGGCAATAAAGCCAGGAAAAAGGGCAGCATTGATAGGTCCTAATGGAGCTGGAAAAACAACCTTATTCAGAATAATCTGCGGTGAAGTGAAACAGCAGAAAGGCAGAATTGTTAAACCCAAAAGCTACCACATTGGATACCTCCCCCAGGAAGAGATAGTGCTTGGCGAGGGAACGGCCCTTGAAACAGTTATAGAGGGAAGGGGAGAGATTAAGGTTCTGGAAAAAAAGATATATAATTTACATAAAGCCCTGGAATCCTATTCTGATGGCCAAGACCGGCTGCTTGAAGAATTAGGTGAGCTGGAATATCGTTACGATGCCTTGGAGGGGTATAATATTGAAGCGGAAGCCCAATCTCTCCTTTCCGGACTTGGGTTTTCTGAAAATGGTTTTTACCGTCCTTTATCAGAGTTAAGCGGCGGCTGGCGCATGCGGGCTTACCTGGCTCGGTTGTTGGTCCAGAAACCCGATTTACTGCTGCTTGATGAGCCAACTAATCACCTGGACCTGCCTTCTCTTGAATGGTTGGAACAATACCTGCTTAGCTTTAAAGGGAGTATTGTCATTGTTTCGCATGACCGATTTTTTATTGACCGCCTTTCTCAGGAGATATATGAACTTGAGCGAGGTGCACTGGAATATTATCCTGGAGATTATCATTTTTATCTAAGGAGAAAGGAACAGAACCTATTTCTTCATAGAAAAAAATGGGAAGAACAGCAGGTGGAAATAAAGAGGCAGGAGCATTTTATTGAAAGATTTCGCTATAAGGCCACAAAAGCATCCCAAGTACAAAGCAGGGTAAAGCAGTTGGAGAAGATGAAGAAGATCGAACCACCTGTAGAAAAAAAACGGTTTGGATTTTCTTTAAAAGTAGAAGAGCGGAGCTATAAAGATGTTTTGCAGTTAAAAAATATGTCCTTCAGTTATGAAAAAGATTTGATACTGCAGAATATTGATATACATCTAAGCAGGGGCGAAAATGCTGCCCTGGTAGGCGTAAACGGAGCCGGGAAAACTACATTGACTCGTCTTGTTACAGGACAACTTGTTCCCCAACAAGGGGAAGTACACCTTGGAAAGAGAACTAAAGTCGGCTATTATGCTCAGCATCAGGTGGATGCTCTTGATATAACCGCCACTATCTATGATGAAGTGGCTTCAACTATTGCTGATAATTATATTCCAAAGATACGTGATGCGCTGGGTATTTTCCGCTTTAGTGGGGATGATGTATATAAAAAGATAGAAGTGTTGTCAGGAGGAGAAAAGGCACGTGTTTCTCTAGCTAAAATCCTGCTTTCTCCAGTAAACTTTCTTATTATGGATGAACCGACTAATCACCTGGATGTTGATTCTAGGGAAGCACTTGAGCAGGCGCTTTCTGATTACGATGGAACACTTCTGATCATTTCCCATGATAGATATTTTCTTGATAAACTTGTCACCCGGGTAATTGAATTAGATGAAAAACATATTGAGGAATATGCCGGAAATTACTCCTATTATATGGAAAAGAGAAAAAGGATTCCAGATAGCTTATTTGGACAGAGGAAGAAAAAATCTGTTGAACCGGGAGTTAAAAAGACAAAAGAACAAAAAAGGCAGGAAGCTCAAGCTCGTCAGGCTGTGAGTATAAAGAGAAATCAAATAGAAAAAGATATCAATAGGATTGAAGCTGAAATCAATAAAATTGAGTTGAGAAAATCAGAGATCGAATCTATCATGTGCCGGCCGGAAACTCATAAAGAAGGAAAGCTCATGGTTTCTTTACAAAAAGAATTGACAGATATCAATAAAAAACTACCAGAATACATCAGCCAGTGGGAGGAGGACAGGCTTGCCCTGGAACATTTATTAAATAAAATTCAGCAGGCAATTCATCTTCAGAGGTGATTAGGATTATCTTTCGATAAATTTTTTTCTATAATGGTGATGTTATTATATTCACCGATTTTTGTATATTTATAACGAATTTTTTTTGACATAGATCTGACCAGATATAATCCATAGCCGCTTTCCTGAGGATTTGAAAGGTTGGGGGGAGATGTTTTGTCTGGGTTCCACGGTTTACCTTTATCGCAGAAAAATAATGTTACTATACTTTTGTAAAATTTTATACGAATTAAAACCGGCTTT
Source organism: uncultured bacterium (assembly GCA_965603705.1). Lineage (GTDB taxonomy): Bacteria > Acidobacteriota > Aminicenantia > Aminicenantales > Aminicenantaceae > JAUVXM01. Next base: position 2,446 of record CBFDDY010000145.1, read on the forward strand.
CCTGCTGCTTGGGAATGCTTGCAGATATTGGTAAATAATTCTGTTGCTATGAGCTTGATTTCTTGCTGCCAATTGTTTGAAATATCGGGCTGAACAGAGCAGATAAATGAAGTTAATCGTTTTCTCAATTCATCCAGATTATCAAGAGAAGCGGTAAGTTTGATATCTATTTTTTTCACTTGGCACCTTTTCCAGCCTCCTTTAATTTAAAACCGATAATGGAGATATCATCAGTAAATTCTTCGCTGCCTTGGAAGTCTTTTACATCTTCAATAAGCCTGTCAAATGAGGCGCCAAGCGAGTCTTGGGGATATTTAGAAAGAACTGTCTTTACTCTTTTAAGGCCATAAACGGAATCTTGTTTTTGCGAGCCGGCTTCATTAAGGCCGTCAGAAAAAATTATAAACTGGTCACCCGGAGACAAATCAAGTGTTTGGTTTTTTTGTTCTTTGTGAGGCAGACCCAATCCTAGGGGGGGGCCACCGCCGTCGATGTATTCAGAAGAACCATCAGGGTGAATAAGCAGGGGTAGGTTATGACCTGCACGATAGAAATCCACTTTAAATGACTCTATATTGATAATGGCATAGACCATTGTAAAATATTTACCATATTTGCCCAGCATATCATCCTCATCTAGAAGGCGGGCGACTCTTTCAGGGGAATTAATTTGATAATGGGGAGCATTTCCTAGAGGAATTTTTAAAAGGGCGTGGGGATAGATGTCGTTATTCAGGCGTTGGCTGATACCGACGCTGAAAAGAGCGGCCGGGACTCCGTGGCCGGAAACGTCAATATTATAAAATCCGAAATGTTTTTCATCAAGACGAAAAACATTGTAAATGTCACCTGACACATAAAGGCTGGGATAAAAACGGGCGGCGAATTCAATTGTGGGCAAGTCAGGCAGTTTCCGCGGAAGTAAGTTTTGTTGGACTGTTCTACCTGATTCCAGGTTATTGCGCATTACCTCGTTTGTTTCCCTGAGTTTTGAATTAAGCTGAATAACCCTTATTCCAGCATTTATTCTTACTTGCAGTTCGTCGAATTCAAAAGGTTTTGTCATATAATCATCAGCTCCAATTTTCAGCCCCTCGATAATACCTTCTTTTTGGCTCTTAGAAGTGAGAAGGATTATGTAAATATATTTGGGAAAATTTGCTTCACGGATTTTTTTGCAGAGTTCCAATCCAGTCATGCCAGGCATTATCCAGCCTGCAAGAACCAAACGGATATCTTTTTCTTGTAGGATGATATCCCAGGCTTTTATCCCATTCTCCGCCGTTAAGAGTTCAAAGCCTGTGTTTTGGAGGTTTTTCTCTAAGATTTTCCGGGAAACCGGATCGTCTTCCACAATCAGGATTTTCATTATGTGATGCTGATAAAATAATAATATTTTTTTCCCATAATGTAAAGGCAATATGATTTGAAATATCTTGTTTACTATAATATTTTTAATCTGTAAAATAGTGGAGATTTAAAGTGGTTTCAGAGCATGGAGGATAAATGAAGATCGATAAGGATTTCCGAGAAGGGATTGCTATTATTAGACCAGATGAAAAACATATTGATGGGTATATGGCGGTTGATTTTAAATCTAAATTAAATGAAATTGTTCAAAATGGGGGAGAAAAAATAGTTATTGATTTATCCAGCTTAGAATTTATTGACAGTTCCGGCCTGGGAGCTATGGTTTCCGTACTTAAGAAAGCAGGGATGTCGGGAAAAGTTAAATTGTGTGGTGTCAAAAACGGCGTAAGATCTATCCTTGAGTTAACCCGTCTTGATAAAGTTTTTCCAATTTATCATTCTGTTAAAGAAGCTGTAGCGAGTTTTTATGAATAATTCAAGTTGGCCTGGATTATTCACGAGGCGAGGTTGCCGCAGATACGAGGCGCAGGGGATGAAGCTGTGGTCCTTCACCGCGAATCCACTGCAACAAAGTAGATGGGGTGAGATCGGCTCGCCGGGAGGGTAAAAAGTGCCGCTGATAAAATTAGTTTTTGATTTTATAAAGACAGCAGCGGCAATTTTTATGAATAATTCAGGCTAGGCCTAATATGACTAGGATAATAAAAAACCTGGATAAGGTTAAAAAGGCTGAGATCGTAGTCGGTATCCCCTCATATAAGGAGGGGGATTCCATAGGATTTGTCCTGTCCCAGATTGATAAGGGCCTCTCTCAGTATTTCGGGCAAAAAGAAAGTGTTATTATCAATGTGGATAATAATTCTCCCGATAATACCAGAAAAGTTTTTTTGCAAACAAAAACCAATGCTTCAAAACTGTATATTTCAACTCCTCCAGGGACCAGAGGGAAAGGACGGAACATCAGAAATCTAATAGAAGCAGGAGTAGAATTGGGAGCTAAGGCTATGGTGATGCTTGATGCGGATTTAAAAAGCATTACTCCCCGGTGGATTCAATACCTCATTGAACCTATCTATATGGGGCACGACTATGTAATCCCAATTTATGTACGGCATAAATATGATGGGACTATTACTAATAATATCACCTATCCTTTAACCCGGATTTTATATGGCCGAAGGACGAGACAGCCTATAGCGGGAGATTTTGGATTTTCCGGCAAACTTGCCCGTGCTTATCTGACGGAAAAGACCTGGGATGAGAATGTATATGAATATGGTATAGATATATGGATGACCACTATTGCCATTGTACGCGGGTTTAATGTCTGCCAGACTTTTCTCGGGGCCTCAAAATCTCATCGCACTAAAGATCCTGGAACTCATCTAGGGCCGATGTTTTTTCAAGTAGTGGGGACGGTTTTTAAGTTGGTAATGGATTTTGAATATTTATGGAAAGATACCTCGAAAAGCTTTCCTACCAATATTTTTGGTTTTGGCCTGGGAGTCAACGAGGATCCTCCGGAAGTTAAGGTCGACACTTCTAATCTTTTTAAAAAGTTCGTTTCCGGTCTTAAAGAATATAGGAGTATCTGGGAAAAAATTATTGCTCCCCTGAATTTAGAGGAGCTTTTGGCAGTAAAGGAAATTTCTGAAAAAAAGGTAAGTGTTCCAGCTGATCTATGGGCTAGGATACTTTTTGATTATATTGTATCTTTTCGGGATAAATTGGTCCCTAGAACAAAGTTATTAAATTCTTTGATTCCCATCTATTTTATCAGAACGCTGGGATTTGTGAATGCTACCCGGGATATGGACACCAAAGCAGCTGAAGATTTTTTGGAGAGTGAGTGCCGGATAATGGAAGATGAGATCTATTATCTGATCGCCAAATGGAACCAGACTCCCCGTAAAGACGGAATACCATCGATAATCCAATATCTCGAAGAATAAGCCTTAAAAGTTTCTACTCGTATAAACTTTTCATCCAGTCAATAGTGCGTTTCAGCCCTTCTTTAAGGTTAACTACCGGGTTATAGCCGAGGATTTCTCTGGCTCTAGTTATATCGGCAAGGGAGTGCTTGACATCCCCTTTTTGAGCTTCACCGTAGATCGGATTGATATCTTTTTCTAAAAGATCTTTAAGGATATAGAAAAGTTGGTTTATAGTTGTACGGGTGGAAGTGGCCACATTAACGATTTCTCCGCTGGTTTTTTTTGCTTTGCTCGCCAATATATTAGCGGATATAACATTTTCAATATAAGTAAAGTCTCTGGATTGTTCGCCGTCACCGTAGATAGTAGGGGATTGGTCTTTCATAAAGGATTCGATAAATTTTGGAATAACTGCTGCATATTGGGATTCGGGATTCTGTCTGG
>CBFDDY010000146.1:0-6138 GCA_965603705.1 uncultured bacterium
CATACTTATCTCAACAGCATTTTATATTAAATAAGTATGATGTCCCTCGAATACGCTAAAGGAACAGGTGTATCTTCCTGAAATTTGAAAGGAAAAAGTAATCTTTTTCATGACTTTTATGATTAATTATTTTAATATTCAGCTTTTACCCTATATCTTTGCCCTGCTAATGAATAAGAAATGACAAAAAAGGAAAGGTTTCAAAAATTCATTGAATATTTCAAGGAACATATGCCTGTTGCAGAAACTGAACTTGTCTATTCCGACCCGTTTCAATTGCTGGTAGCTGTAATTCTATCAGCCCAGTGTACAGATAAAAGAGTGAATATTATCACTCCTTCCCTTCTTGCAAAATACCCTACCGCTGAGACAATGGCTAAGGCATCACCTGAAAAAATCTTTGAATACATTAAAAGCTGTTCATACCCCAACAATAAAGCCAAACATCTGTATGGTATGGCAAAAATGCTTTCAGATGATTTTAGCGGAGTGGTTCCACAGAATATTGATGAACTGCAGAAATTACCGGGAGTAGGAAGAAAAACAGCCAATGTTATTGCAGCAGTAGTTTTTAAAAAACCGGTTATGCCTGTTGACACCCATGTCTTCAGGGTATCGGCAAGGGTCGGTCTTTCGACAAATGCCAAAACACCTCTTAAAACAGAAAAACAACTCACACATTATATCCCTGAGCACCTTATTCTCCTGGCACATCATTGGCTTATACTGCATGGTCGTTATATTTGTACTGCCAGGTCGCCTAAATGCCGGGAATGTGGTATCCGTGAATTTTGTAAGTATTTTAAGACAATATGATGTCCCTCGAATGAATGCTAAGTAAATTTTTCTAAATTCAGTTATTGATTATGATTCTGGGAATATCATTTTCTGCAAGCAGCTTGGCAAAATCCTTAATTTCATTTTCCATTAGACCCTTAAAAGTCATTTCAGCTTTGCTAAGCTGTTCGTTTAAGTCTTTAAACCTGGTGTAAATCGCCTGGGTGGGTTTTGAATCCTGGGAATGGACGGCTGAATATAGATAAGCCAGCTGGTTGTCAAGTTTGACTTGATAATTAATGGGGTCCTGCCCGCTTTCATTTTTGGTCTGGATAAGGTCCTCTTCCAGAGAATCAAGCTTTTTTTCAAGCTTTTCAGCAGCGGTCTTAATGTCTTTACTAAAACCTGCTTTTCCAGCCCGGGAGGAAATATTTTTAACCTGTTCTCTTATATCCCGTACTTTTTTGATAAGTTTGTGGCTTAAAGTAAACTTTTCGCCTGCTTTTACCTGAAGGTCAAATTGCTCCTGCAGATCATTAACTGAGATTGTCTTCCACCTGGGATCTTTTAATACCTCAAAACTTTGTATTTGACTGTCTTCTCCTTTTGTAAACCTTACCTTATAGGTCCCAGGTACGGCTTTAGGGCCTCTTGTATAACTTAAGGAGATCACTGCTTCCTTGATCTTCTCCGGTGCTTTGTATGTTAAATCCCAGCTAAGATTGTTTAATCCTTTTTCAGCCTTGACCTTATCAAATGTATAAATAGCTTTATCCTCTTGGTCAAGTATTTCAACTTTGACAGAATCAGGTTTTTCAAGCTTTTCTCCCAGATAGAAATACACTGAGAGCCGGGAAAGTGTGCCCCGCACCTGAGTCCTGTAAGTATTTTCCGGTTTAAACAAAACAGCATTTTTCCCCGTCTGGTCTTTTATTAATTGAGGAATAAGAGAAATGTCATCTAAAATCCAGAATGCTCTTCCCTGGGTGGAAACAACCAAGTCGTTTTGAAAGAGAATCATGTCGGTTATAGGGGTGATAGGGAGATTAATCTGAAACTTCTGCCAGTGCTTACCATCATCAAATGAGATAAACATCCCGAATTCAGTGCCGGCATAGAGAAGCCCTTTATGGTCCGGGTCTTCCCTCACAGCCCTAACAAAATAATCCTCAGGGATGCCATTGTTTCCATCTGTTAGCAGGTCCCAGGATTTTCCGTAATTTTCTGTCCTAAAAACATAGGGCTTAAAATCATTGTCCCGGTATTTATAAACTGCCATAAACACCCGTCCCGGATATATGGCGGAAATGTCAAACATATTTACAGTCCCCTCTTTAGGCATATTTTTGGGAGTAATGTTTTCCCAGTTTTTTCCGTTATCCCGTGAAACATGGACCAAACCGTCATCCGAGCCGGCCCAAAGCACGCCCTTTTCAAGTAGTGATTCTTCAAAAGCAAAAATTGTGCAGTAAGTCTCCACGCCTGTGCAATCATGCTGGATGGGATCGCCGGCCCGGCCAAGGTAGGCATCGATGTTTTGAGTCAGGTCAGGGCTTATGACCTTCCAGGTCTGGCCCTCATCTGTGGATCTGTGGACATAATTTGAGGTTATATAGAGGACCTTTGGATCGTGGGGGGAAAACCGGATGGGAAAATTCCATTGAAACCTGTATTTAAGATCACGTCCGGCAATGCCATCATGCAGTTCAGGATAAGCATTGATCCCTTTTTCATGGCCGTTTTTCCTGTCAAGACGGGTTAAGATACCTATATAATTCCCGGCGTAGATTACTTCCGGATTTCTTGGATCAACGGCAATATGGCCACTTTCGCCGCCGCCTACTGAATAAAAAGGTTGACTCGGCCGTCCCTGGCTGGAGATAGATATTGAGTAGTTATCCTGCTGGTCTCCATATACCCTGTAAGGGAATTGATTATCAACTGTCACCCGGTATATCTCTGCGGTGGGCTGATTCATCTGGGTGGACCAGGATTTTCCTCCATTAAAGGACACATTTGCCCCCCCATCATTACTCTGAATCATAATATCCGGATTATTGGGATTTATCCAGAGGCAATGATTATCCCCATGAGGATTGCGGATCCTCTTGAATTCTTTGCCATCATTAAGAGATTTATAAAACCCTGTGTTTAAAACATAAACTGTATGTTCAGCTTTTGGATCGGCAAATATCCTTGAATAATACCAGGCCCGCTGGCGGAAATTATGGTCCCGGTTAACTCTCTTCCAGTTTTTCCCGGCATCCTCTGACATAAATATACCGCCTTTTTTCTCATCAGAAGATTCCTGGATGACCCAGATCCTTTCCGGATTAACCGGAGAAACTGCCACTCCTACCCGTCCTACAACGCCGGTAGGAAGCCCTCCTTTAAGCTGCTTCCAAGTATCTCCGCCGTCTGTGGTTTTATATACACCGCCGTCTTCTCCCCCATCAATAATAGTCCAGGGCTTTCTTTCAGCCTGCCACATGCCGGCATAGATTATGCGGGGATTTGTAGGATCCATAACCATATCAATACAGCCTGTTTTCTCATTTACAAAGAGTACTTTTTCCCAATGCTTGCCTCCATCCCGGGACCGGTAAACACCTCTTTTAGGTTCTGGAGCAAATATATTTCCCAGTACAGCCGCATAAACAAGGTCATGATCTTCAGGGTGGATCTGGATTTTCCCGATCTGAGCTTCGGTATCCAGGCCCATCAGCTTCCAAGTCTTACCAGCATCTGTGGATTTATAGATTCCTCTGCCAGTTGATATATTTCCTCGGGGGCTTGCTGAGCCGGTTCCCACATAAACCACATTTGAATCGGAAGGAGCAACCTCAACAGAACCAATAGATCCTACTTTAAAAAATCCATCGGAAACATTGCCCCAGGTAATTCCTCCATCTCTAGTTTTCCAGACTCCCCCGCCAGTAGAACCCATATAAAATGTTAGGGGAGCATCAGGTATTCCCGTAACAGCAGTTACCCGCCCTCCCCTGGTGGGGCCGATAAACCTGTACTTTAAATTTTTATAAAGGAGCGGGTCAATGGTTACATTTTTTTCCTCAGCAGAAGAGATCCCGCCAAACAGAAGGATAATCGCAGCTGCTCCTAAAAATAATATGGTTTGTTTTTTTAGCCGGTTTTTCATATATAGACTCCCTTTCATTCTAATTTTAATTTTTTATCATACTAAATGCTTTTTAAAAATTAAAGTAAAATGATGATATTCTAGTGTGGCTTGTGAAGAAAATTATTATTGACCTTTGAACATCTGATGTAATATTGTGCAATTAAACGGAGGCAACCATGTGGGTAAAATATGCTGTAATATTTACATTTTTGTTTTTTATAGGCTGCACAGGACGAACAGAAAAATACAATATCCTAAAAAAAACCGAGCAATTACCTTCTATATCCGGCCAGGGAATGGTAAGCACTGCTCACCCTCTCGCCACAGAAGCAGGCACAAAAATCCTAAAAAAGGGCGGCAATGCCTTTGACGCAGCTGTAGCTATAGCGGCAGCGCTTAATGTAGTGGAACCTATGATGTCCGGCATCGGCGGTTATGGCACTATCCTCATTTATGATGCAGCCAAGAAAGAGATCCGTTTTCTCGACTCTTCCGGACGTATTCCCCAAGCTGTGGATTCTGATGTCTTTCGCAAGCCCGCTCCAAATTATCTAAAAAACCGGCGAGGTGCAAAAGCTGTTTCAACTCCCGGAAATGTGAATGCCTGGGAAGCGATGTCAAAGGAATATGGAAAATTGGCATGGGATGAATTATTCGAATCCGCTATAAAAATAGCCCAAGATGGGTTTGTTATCAGCAAAAGAACTGCCCGCATGGTCAAATCTGCTTTTAATTCTTTCCCGGAATATGCCAAAGGATTTTACGGTCAGGCCGGCAAGCCTTTGAAAGCTGGAAGTTTGCTGAAGCAAAAAGACCTGGCAAATTCCCTGAAGCAAATCGCAGCTAAAGGAGCAAAAGCAGTATACGGTGGTAGGCTCGGCCAGGCTATTGACAAAGAAATGAAAAATTCCGGCGGATTTCTCTCCTTAAATGATTTGATCGCAGACCGGGCTGAATGGTGGGAGCCTATTCATATCACCTATAGAGATTGTGAGGTCTATACTGCTTCCCCCCCTGCTACAGCATTTCCATCTCTAATACGCCTTGGTTTGATGAGCTGTTTTGCCGCTGCTGAATTAGGGCACAATACAACCGCATATCTGCACCGTTTTGCAGAAGTTACAAAACATGCTTTCTGGTGCCGCCTAAAATATGCCGGTGACCCGGCGATAAACCCTCCTCCCCTGGACAAACTTCTTTCCGAAAACTATTGGAAAGAGGAATTTGCTAAAATAAATATGGAAAAAGCAAAACCATTTGAACTTCCAAAAAAAGAAATGCATCAAGGGAATAACACCACCCATTTTGTGGCAGCAGATAAATGGGGAAATATTGTATGCGCGACTCAAACCCTTGGGAATGTTTTCGGGAGCCGGATCATGCCGGAGGGCACCGGTATCTGGCTTAATAATTCGCTTGCTTACTGTACTTTTGAGCCTGCGGGAAACCCGATGGATGCCCATTCAGGCCAGAGAAAACTTTCAGGTGACTGCCCCACAATTATCATGCGGGACGGTAAGCCATGGGTGGCGGTCGGAACACCGGGAGGACATACTATAGGCCAGACTGTACCCCAAATAGTGATGAATCTCATTGATTTTAAAATGAATATTCAAGCGGCAATTACCGCACCCAGGGTAAGTTTCCAAGAACCGGACTTGCTTCTGGTAGAAGAAGGGATAAATAAAGAAGTACTAGAAAGGCTTAAATCATTAGGTCATAAACTTAGAGTATTAAAAAAGCCTGGAGGGATCGGCAATGCCCATGGACTTGCTATTGAATACGATGCTGAAGGAAATCCTCTCAGATTTTTTGGTGGAACGGATCCGCGAGGCGAGAGAAAAACTCCCGGGCCAAAAAAGAAAAAATAAGGAAATCTGGCAGAGTGGGTTTGCTTGAAAAATTTTAACTTGTGATTTTGTAGATGACAGACTCTTTACAACCGGTAATGACCCGGTAATACCCGCTTATCCATCTATCTATGGCAATATTGCCTGTGTCTACCAAGAAAGGCCTTCCTTCCAAAGAGTGAATTTTAGTTAGAGTAGAGATTATTATGATGTTGTCCTTTCCTGCCAGCTTGAGTACAGCCGGGCTTAACTGCTGGTTTCCCCGGCCGAATATATAGCCCTGACCGCCTATGGGTGTTATTATGATCTTTGTCTTATTTTTCTTGATATTTTTTAAAAGCTGTCTTTCATTTAAATCATTGGCAATAAGCT
>CBFDDY010000147.1:0-6123 GCA_965603705.1 uncultured bacterium
CATAATAAAAGACCTTTACGTAGCTGAGAGGCTCCAGGCTGCTGCCGAAACGGTTGCCGAATTTGCGTGCGCCTTTGGCCACTCCTTTGTTCAGGCCGATATGGCGTCCAATGAATACTACAAGTTTATCCTGCTCACCGATATTAAAAGTTCGCAGGATGATGGATTCGGATTGTTTTTGGGGCATTGAAATTTATTTATAATTCAGGTTAGGAAAGATGGTTTAAAAATATTGTTCCCAGGCCGAGAAAAGTGAGTAGCCCGATGGAATCAGTACACATTGTCAGAAGGTTGACTGAACCAAGAGCTGGGTCCAGTTTGATCATTTTTAGAAACAGCGGGATCAAAGTGCCGAACAGGGCGGCGGTAAATAGGTTGATTATTACAGCTAATCCCAGGACTAATCCCAGGTAAGGATTGCCACTCAAAAGTAAGGATATTCCCCCAGTAATTAATCCTATAGCAAGTCCATTACCGATACCGACCAATAATTCCTTACCTAAGGCTTTTCTGGCTGATATCCATTCTGTTTGGCCGATGGCGATCTCACGTACAATAATGGCGATCGTTTGGTTTCCGGCAATACCTCCTAGAGCAGCTACCAGGGGCATGAATACAACCAAGGTAATAGCCTGTTGTAAAGTGCCGGTAAAATGGCTAACCACAAAGGGGGCAAGGGATGCGGTTAATAGGCTTAGCAGCAGAAAAGGCAGTCGCTTCTTGATTGATTTGAAGGGGCTGTCCTGGATCCGGTCAGTTGTATCCAAGGATACCATTTTATACATGTCTTCAGTTGCTTCTTTGTCAATAATATCTATAATGTCGTCAACTGTAACAACTCCGACAAGGATGTTCTCTGAGTCGACGACTGGGATAGCTACCAGGTTATAATTTGCGACGTGCCTGGCAACATCCTCTTGGTCAGTATCAGTGTGAACGCTTATTACTTCCTTTGTCATGATATTTTTTAGAGGCGTATTTGGAGGGGAAAAAAGGAACTGTCTTAAAGATACCACTCCTTTGAGATGTAATTGATCATCAACAACATAAACATAAAAAGCGGATTCTACATCCCCTTCTAGCTGCATGGCTGTGATGGCATCGGATACATTTGTATTTTCGTTAAGCGCATAGAAATCCGGAGACATAATCCTACCTGCGGTCTCCTCTTCATGATCAAGGAGTCCCATGATATCTTCAGTAGGTTTTTCTTCCATTGATACCAGGACGGCTTCTTTAATGTCTTCTGGAAGTAATTCCAGGATGGGCGCAACATCATCAGACGGAGTTATCTGAAACAGGTCTGATATTTTGTCTATTTGAAGCTTCTCCAGGATTGCAACTGAATCTTCCGGCTCCAGTTCAGCAAGGACTTCAGCTGCCTTTTCTATATCTTCATCATAAAGGGTGGTAAACAGGATGATTTTTTTATTGATGATGAGGTGGTCCATCAAGGATGATATTTCTGACGGATGTAAATTTTTAATCAGGTTCCACAGCCTGGTTAGCGAGCCTATATTGATGAATTTCTGTACAGATTTGATAATTAGGCGTAAAGCTTCAACTCTCATTTTCATTTCCTATTTCGCCTCTTACAATATCATAAAATGATATGTGAGTACATTGTTGCTATGAATAATCCAGGTTAGCTGGAAAACTGTATTCCAAGCCTTTTGATGTTGGCTTCTAAGGAGGTTAGTTCAATTTCTAGCTCTTTTGCGGTACGGGAAAGATCCCAATCATTGTGGATCAACGCTTTATGAATAAACTCTTTATCAAATTGAACTCTAGCCTTTTTTAAGGGGAAGTTTTTATTAAATCCTGGTAGGAACTGGATCTCTCTTGGTTCTACCAGGAGGAAGAGGTGAGATGCTTTAATCTCATCCTCCTTGATCATTATAACGAATCTTTCAATTACATTAATGAGTTCACTTACATTCCCCGGCCAGGAATAATTAATAAAAGCCTTCATAGCTTCTTTACTCATAGATTTTTGTTTTTTGCCGGTTTCTTTTGAAAAGTATTCTAGATAATAGTTAATTAAGAGGGGAATATCTTCTTTTCTTTCCCGAAGCGGAGGGATAAACATGGGAATGACATTAAGTTTAAAGAATAGGCCCTTCCGGAATTTATTTTGGGTAACTAACTCCCGGACATTTTTATCCGTCGATGCGATTACCCTGATATCAACTGCAATAGATTGGGTTGAACCTAAAGGTTCAAATTTTCCAGTTTCTAGGACTCGGACAAGATTTTCCTGGGTTTTAAGGTTCATCTCTCCGATTTCATCAAGAAAAAGGGTTCCTTTATCAGCCATCAGTATTTTCCCTTGTTTATCTTTTCTTGCATTTGGAAAGGCATCTTTCTCATATCCAAAAAGTTCACTTTCAATCAGGTCATCCGGAATAGCTGCAGAATTAATTTGGATGAAATGTTTGTTTTTTCTTGGACTTTGCTGGTGGATTAGGCGGGCGATATGTTCTTTTCCAGTTCCGTTTTCCCCGGTGATAAGTACCCTGCCCTTTGAAGGGGCAGTTGTCTGAATTTGCTGTTTAAGGTTTTTAACGGCTGGACTTTTTCCTATAAGTTGGGAATGGGATCTGATTCTGCCCCGCAATTGTATATTTTCTTCTTCAAGTGCTTTTTGTCTTAAAGCATTCTTAGCTGTCAATACAACTTTTTCAAGGGAGAGGGGTTTTTCTAAGAAATTGAATGCGCCTAACTTTGTGGCCTTGACAGCTGATTCAACTGAACCGTGTCCCGTGATCATTACTACTTGGGTATCTTCTTTGAACGATTTCATTTTTTTCAGGACTTCTATGCCGTTGATTTCTGGAAGCCATATATCCAGGAAGACGAGGTTGAAGTTCTCATTTTTAATTATTTCTAATCCCTTTTCCCCTGAGCCTACGGTTATTACTTCATATCCTTCATCTTCAAGAATCCCTTTTAGGGAGGATCTGATGCCTGATTCATCGTCAATAACCAGAATTTTGTCTTTTATCATATCGGCACTTGTATTATAAATTTTGCTCCTAGAGGCTGATTGTCTTTAATATGGATTGTCCCATTATGCTCGTTAATGATCTGGCTGACGATAGCTAAGCCTAATCCGGTTCCTTTCTTTTTTGTAGAAAAATTAGGCAGAAATAGTTTTGCTTTATCTTCCTCTGGGATACCGGGACCTGTATCGGAAATCTCAATTTTTATCTCAGGTTTGGTTATATTAAAGGAAGTCTGAATTTTTATTTCTCCCTGTTTATTCATGGCATCGATTGCATTGTCTATTAGATTAATAAAGAGTCTCCTCATCTGTTCCGGGTCTACTTTAACCGGAGATGGGACATCTTCGTCTAATGAAGTGATGAATTTTATTTCTGTAAAGATTCCTCTAAATGGGGTAATAGCCTGTTGTATAATTTTATGAAAATCAGCGGGTTGGCGTTGGATTTTGGGCATGCGGGCGAAGTTTGAAAATTCATCTATAAGTGACTTGATAGTTCCTACTTCTTGAACAATTGTATTAGCGCCTTCTTCTATGGCATTATCTGCTTGATTTTTGTCTTTTATGATTCTTTTTATGATTCTTTCAGCAGAAAGTTGGATGGGAGTAAGAGGATTTTTTATTTCATGTGCGACACGTTGTGCCATTTCTTTCCAGGCAGCGATTTTTTGGGCTGTGATAAGCTGGGTAAGCTCATCAAGCACCATTATCATGCCGGAAAATTCCTCGTCTTCTTTTTTTAAGGGGGATAGGGTAAGAGCAAGAGTTACGTTTTGTGTTTCGAGATTGATTTTTATTTCTTTATCAGACACCTGGTATCCATTTTGGATCCCATTGCGGATGTATTGGACGATTTGTGAATATTTTGGTTGATTAAGGACTTCCTGGAAATTTATACCAACCAGATTATTTTTTGGCAATCCCAGCATACTTCGGGCTGAAGGATTAATAGTTGTAATTTTGTTTTCTGCATCTAATGTAATCACACCGGTTGTAATGTTATCCAGGATTGTTTCAATATATTGTCTTCTTCCTTCTAATTCAGATGTTTTCTGGGCAATATTATGCCGGCTTGTTTTTAAATCGGATATCATCTGATTAAAAGATTTAATAAAAGTGCCGATTTCATCTGAGGCCGTGTCCTCTACTTTGACATCCAGGTTACCCTTTGAGACTTCTTTAGTAGCGTTAGCAAGTTTTTCAATTGGAACCGTGATTCCTTTGGCCAGGTGAAATCCTATCCATGATGCAGCAAAGACTATTAATAAGGTTACAAAGATCAGCATCATCAAATAAAGTGTTTTGACCGGATCTTTATTGATTTTTCCTTGGTGGTATTTTTGGACATAAGCTGTGATATTGTTGATTTTTTGAGCATAATTTTGAGGGAGAAATTTTCCGGCTACGACCAGTAAATTTCCAATGTCAGGGATATTAAAGGAGACTCCCCGGCGGATCATCTCTCCTATGCCCATATCTTCAATGGTGCTGAATTTTTCTCCCAGATGAGCTCTTTTAACGATATTTATATTCAAGTTCTTATAATGCTGAAGTGGTAGGTCAGGATTCATAAAAGAAAATAATTCAACATCATCCAGAAAGATGATTATTTCGTCTACTTTATATTCCTTTAGCTTATCACTGACAAACATCATAAGGGGTGTGCGATTTTTTGGGTCATAAAGTTTCTGACTTTGTATTCTCTGGCTAAGCTGTTGAGCATAATGTAGAGTGATCTCTTCGCTACTTTGGTAAAATCCTTCTGACAGGCTGTTTGTATCGGCAAGGATTTTTTCTATAGGGGTTTGAAACCATTGTTCAATATTCCTGTTGATAAGGTCAGAGGCAAACATAAAAAGCAGTAGTGTGGGAATCAGAGAAAGAGAAATAAAAAATAACAGCAGTTTGGTTTTAAAATGAGCTCCTGCGACTTTTTGTTTTCTCTCAAGATAGAGTTTGGCTAAGTTGCGGCCTAAAACAAAAAACAGGATAAGAGCAAGAAGAAGGACTATGATCTGAAGTGAGAGTAAGAGGATGTTTGTTACTGAAGTAGGAGAGAATTGCTGGGCTTCCCGGATCAGGAACTCGATCGAGAGAAAAAGAATGATAAGGATAACAATAATTGCCCCGATTACGCGTGGTCCTTTCCGCTTTGTTTCCATTTTTTCAGGTAAAATTATTTTAAAAATTCCTCAAAATTTTCAAGGTTGATGCGAATATAATTGATGTTTTCCCCAGATTTGCCAAAAGGCTTGCCCTGTCTGTTATTTATTAAATATGTTAAACCGCCGGCATTGCGCAGATTAATAAGTAAATTATCAGATGCTATGATTTCAACTTGTTGGCCGGATGACATTGTATCCTCCAATTTTATTTTCCCGTCAGCATAGACTTGGATCCAAGTTTCCTGGTGAAAAATAAGTTTAAGGTTTAGTTCTTTCCTTTCTTCTTCTTTCGGTTCAGGAATCGGAGGCGGCATCTCTTCCGGCATGAGTATGATGGTCGGTTGAGGGAGTGAAGTTATATCTAATGAGCTGCTTTTCTTTTTTTGGATTAAAAAAAAGAGAGAGAGTAATATGACCAGAATAAATAGGACGCAAATTGAAAAACTAGTGAGTTTTCGCTTTTGTTTTGAAGCTTCTGGTGTATACTCTTTTTTTGATACTTTGACTTTGTTCTTATTCTCCTGGGATTGTATTATTTCATAATATTGATTTAAAACTGCTTCTTCTTCCAATCCAAGATATTTTGCATACGTTCTGATTATGCCGCGGGTAATAAATTTTCCTGGGAGAATGCTCAGTTGGTTGTCTTCCAAGGCTCTGAGAAATCTTAAGCTGATTTTAGAAAAATCCGCAATTTCAGCCAGAGATATTCCTCTTAATTCACGCTCCCTTTTAAGATCTTGCCCGAATGTTGTCATTTTTCCTATGTAATGAATTTTAAGTTATGAGCCTTGCCTTGTCAACGCTATACTACATGAGGAATTCCCCTAATTTTTCAAACTTATAAAAGTTGTAAGGCATTGATGCTGGTAAGTCCCTTCGAAAGACAGGAATTTCCTCCAGCGGGGAAATCCCTTCCTGTCCTCACAACGCTCTCCTCGAGATTCTCTCGAG
>CBFDDY010000148.1:0-6111 GCA_965603705.1 uncultured bacterium
CAACAAGAATCCGGCCTATTAAGACCATTGCGGTAATTAATAAAAAAGGCAGTAAATTTTTTTTTTTTGGCATTGTATCTCCTTTTGTTTATTTGAATGTATTGAAATTTTTGAGTTCCTCTTTTGCATATGAATACCCTGCCTCAACGATCCGTTCAAGGGATTTAAATTCCAGCAATCCATACTGTTCGATAGGTGGCTGAAGATAAAGATCTGAATTGCGGATCACTGTAGCTGCATTATGGATGCTGTTTATTATTGTAGTACGCATTAAAACCGTAGCAATGTCAGGTACATTTATGGTTTTTTTTGACGGCAGCAGCTTGTTTAAGAGGACTTTCCACGGCGAGGGGATTACATCATAATTTACTTTCAGGTCCTGCTGGGGATTGACATCAACGACAATTACATTGCCCGCGTCTTTTTTTCGCATGATATTACCTGGAAGATTGTTCAATATTCCTCCGTCTATGAGAACTTTTCCCTTATTCAAGACCGGTGCCAGGATCCCGGGGAGTGAACTGCTTGCCCTTATTGCCTTCCATACCGGACCTTTGTCGCTTACAAATAGTTTACTGTCTGTCAAATTGCAAGAAACACAAAAATAATTCAGCCACAGATCTTCTATACAAGCCTCTCCGAGCACTTCCTGAGAAATGCGGTCAAATTTGCGGCCTTTGATAAGAGAGATCAAAGGCAGAGTATAATCATTGAGCGGCTTTTTTTTTAAGAACAATTCTTTGCTTTTTTGGAGCATGGTTTCACAATCCCATCCCATCGCATATACAGCTGCGATGATCGAGCCTATGCTAGTACCCCCGATCAGATCGATGGGCAGCCCTTTATCTTCAATAGCTTTGATGACGCCAATATGGGCAAATCCCCTTGCTCCACCTCCGCCCAGGACTAAGCCGACTGCGTTACCTCCAAGGATACGGGCCAGGCGGGTAAAATCCGCATCCTTTTGCCAGCGTACATGATAATGAGCATCAACTTTCAGGGCTGACAACCAATGTGATGTGCCTGAGGGAAGCGATATATTGCTAGGGTAAGTAAGGACCAGAAACTGCCGGCCTGAGATGGACCGATCATTGATTTCCGAGAGCAAATCGCCTATTTTTAGAGCAGCGGGATCTCTGGATGCATCTGCTACATAGAGGATACGGTCTGCTTGGCGAATACATCGTTTTGTCCAGGGGGATAAAGACCGGTCTGCTTCATATATGATAAAACGATAGTTGGATTCCTGTTCTTCTATCCAGATAGTTAATCTCTCTTTAAAAAAGTTGGAGGAAGAAAAGTCAGCTGCTTCTGGAATATCGAGAAGGTCATTTAATATCCTGCTTGATAAATGCAGGGTAGATCCCAATTCAGAAAGAGATCTGTTGAGTCGTTTCGCAAATTTTGTTACATCAATATCTCTTCCGAAAGGAAGAACAGCGATGTTTGTTACTCTGGATGTAGGAGATGACGAATATTTTTTTTGATGACGATTGATAATTAAGCGTGAAATCGATTTTATTATTTGTGGGTATTTTTTCGTAATTTGCCAAAATGTTGAATCAGAGATTTTAACAAGTTCACTGTCCCTTACTGCCTGAACACTGGCAGCCCTTGGTTCTTCAGTAAGAAGAGCTGTCTCACCTATGCTTTCTCCCTGTGTGATCTCATTTAATAACTGTTTGTTCCCATTGCTTTTTTCAATAAAGGCATGAAGCTGGCCTCTGATAACAATGTATAAGCCGTTGTTTTTATCTCCCTGTCTGAAGAGATATTCATCCCCGTTGAGATGGATCCATTCAACCTCCTTTTCAATGACTTGAAGCATTGTTTCATCGATCGGGCCAAATAGTATGGGAAGGCTGGAGGCCAACTGGCTTCGCCTTAGCCGCCTGCGGATTATAACAGCCATTTCCTGGATGATTTCGGGGGATTTTCCGGCAATATGTTCAAAGATGGATTTATCCAATTTAGTCAGAATGCTTTTTTCAATTGCATATACTTTTGCTGAGCGTCTTGCTTTAACAATCAATCCTATCTCACCTATTGGTTCTCCAGGCCTCATTTTTGCTATTTTGACTTCTTTTCCATTTTTCTGGGTGATAGACGCCTCAAGTGTTCCGCTATTTATAAAATACAGCGCATCAGAAGGATCTCCTTGATTAAAAAGTGTATCCCCTTGGTCTAATTCGACCTTTTTAATAACATAATCTGTGTCTGATAAAGCCTCACGTAATCTGTGATAATTGTCCGGGATTTCAGGTATCTTTTTCATTGTTTTGATATAGTATAATGATTTTGTCCGTGTATCAAAGAAAAATATTTTTTACTAAGCTGAATTGAAATATTTTGACAGAGATTCCCTCATGTGATATATATTTTTTTAAGCAAAACCGGACTTGGATTATTCAGGAGTCAATGAAAACTCTCAAGAAATTTTACCATAGGCATATTGTAATTTTCAATATTCTTTTCCTATTGGCTTTTATATATTTATTCCTTTTTAGTCTTGAGTTGATGGGAACTTCCCTGAAGATGTTCGGAAAAGGAATGGCGGAGTCATTGATAAAAACCACAAGCAATCCGCTGGTGGGATTATTTATCGGGATTCTGGCAACTTCTATTATTCAATCCTCATCCTCCACTACTTCGATCGTAGTCGGTCTGGTAGCAGGGGGCGCTCTGAATGTGGCCAATGCTATTCCGATTGTTATGGGAGCAAATATCGGCACTTCGGTTACAAACCTGCTTGTTTCAATGACTCAGGTTAAGCGTAATGCTGAATTTGAGAGGGCTTTGTCAGCCGCAATTGTCCATGATTTTTTTAATGTACTGGCTGTGATCGTTATATTCCCTTTGCAGTATTATACTAATTTCCTAGGGCGTATTGCGATTTTCCTGGGCGAAAGTTTTCAGAATATCGGTGGGCTTGAGTTTCTTAGCCCGGTTAAAGCATTGACCAAGCCGGTTGTAGGAGCAGTAAGGAGTATTATCGGCGATTATCCCTGGTCTCTATTGATATTATCTCTGGTTTGTCTCCTCCTGGCGTTGTTCCGGATGGTGAAATCTTTGAATTTATTAGTTGTAAATAAAGTTGAAGCCTGGTTTGACCGGTATTTGTTTAAAACGGCTTTTCGGGCGCTTTTGGTTGGACTTTTGATTACCGCCATGGTTCAGAGCAGTTCTATTACGACTTCCCTGGCAGTTCCTATGGCAGGGGCCGGGATTTTGACTATTACCCAGATATTCCCTTATACTCTGGGAGCGAATATCGGAACAACCGTAACAGCCATACTGGCAGCTCTGGTAACCGGGAATCTGGCGGCGATTGTTGTGGCATTTTCTCATCTGTTGTTTAATCTGACTGGAATACTGATCTGGTGGCCTTTTAAATTTGTTCCCATAAGAGCAGCGGAATTATTCGCCCGCTTTTCAACCCGGAAAAAGTTTGTTCCGGTTTTATATATTATTGTCGTGTTTTTTCTGATTCCTATAATATTAATATACTTTTCAAGATAAGGAGAATTGGTAATGTTTAAAAAATGGATGGCGATTTTTAAAAAAGATAATCTTATGGACCAGGCATATCACCGCTCTTTCTTAATGCTGGAGCTGACGCGGGAGATGTTTATAAAAGCTCGAGAGTCGCTGCGGCAGAGAGAAGATAATAAGATTGATATTGATATTAAAAATAGAGATTTGGAAATAAATAGCTATGAACGGGAAGTGCGCCGAAATGTTTTTAACCACCTGGTTGTAACCGGCCCGGAGAAATTACCTTCCGGCCTGAGTTTGGTAAGTATTATTATTGATATAGAACGCATTGGTGATTATACCAAGAATATTGTTGAGCTGGCCTTGATCCATCCGGGAAAATTGCATGGCGGTAAGTTTGAAAAGGATATTAGTCGTTTGGAAAAGACAGTAGAAGATAATTTTATTCAGGCTAAGAAATGCTTTGAAGCCGGAGACAAAGGGCTGGCAATAGAGCTTCTGGATAAATACAGTTGGGTTAATCAAGCCTGTGATGATTGTCTGGAAGCATTGGTCAAAGAGGAAGATAAAAATATTTCTGCCGGAGATGCAGTTGCGCTATCCTTATATTCGCGGCAGTTAAAACGGATTAATTCACATTTAAGGAATATTACTACCAGTGTTGTTAATCCCTTTGACCGGATTGGTTTTAATCCCAAGAAACATGATAAGGAGATAGAGACGAGGAAAATCCATAAGCAGCAGGTAAATGGACAGATGCTTGAATCACAGGTAAAGATCAATTCAATCTCAAGGAAAAAATAAAATGGAATATGTTTTTTTAGGTGAGACAGGAGTCAAGGTTTCGCAGTTATGTTTTGGGACGATGTCCTTTGGCGGGGATGCTGATGAAAAGACATCAAGAGAAATGTTTAATTTCTGCCGGGATAAAGGGATTAATTTTTTTGATTGCGCTGATGTTTATCAGCAGGGCCTGGCTGAAGAGGTTTTGGGAAAGCTGATAAAAGACTGCCGGGAAGAAATAGTCATTACTTCCAAGGTTTATTTTCCCATGGGGGATGATGTGAATGCCAGGGGAGCCTCCCGGTATCATATCCGCAATGCTGTTGAATCCAGCCTGAAAAGGTTGCAAACGGACAGGATCGACATCTATTTTATTCACCGGTTTGATGATTTTACTCCTGTCGAGGTAACTATGCGGGTGCTGGATGACTTAGTAGGGCAGGGGAAAATACTGTATGCGGGGGCCAGTAATTTTGCGGCCTGGCAAGTAGCTAAAGCCCTGGGTGTTTCTGCCGGCGAAGGACTGGCCCGGTTTGAATGTATCCAGCCTATGTACAATCTGGTTAAGCGTCAGGCTGAAGTCGAGCTTCTGCCTATGGCGCAGTCCGAAAAACTGGGAGTGACACCCTACAGCCCCCTTGGAGGAGGCCTTCTAACCGGGAAGTACGGCCCTGATATGCGTCCGGAATCCGGGAGGTTGGTTGATAACAAAATG
Source organism: uncultured bacterium (assembly GCA_965603705.1). Taxonomy (GTDB): domain Bacteria; phylum Acidobacteriota; class Aminicenantia; order Aminicenantales; family Aminicenantaceae; genus JAUVXM01. The sequence continues at coordinate 4,994 of CBFDDY010000148.1, forward strand.
TATAAAACTCGTTACAGCTATGACTGGATGTATACAGCTGCCCGATGCTTTACGGATTTTGCGGCTAAGTATAATTATCGCCCCGCAAGCCTGGCAGTTGCCTGGGTAGCTGCACACCCGGCTGTAACAGCTCCCATTATTGGGGCCCGCAACCTGGAACAGCTTAGAAGCTCTATCGGGTCAGTTGATATAGACATGAACTCAGAGCTTCGGGAAGAAATTTCCGCACTTTCACCCGCTCCTCAGCCTGCAACCGATCGCAATGAGGAAAACAGCAAGGATAACTACGGTTCCCGCTAGACGGGGTCAGGTCTTTAAAACTTTTAAAACTATAGGAAAGTATAAGTTGGGAGTGTTTAAGTTTTAAAAGTTTTAAAGACCTGACCCCGTTATCCAGCTGATTGATTTCAGGAAGTCCAGGTATTTTATCAATGTTTTAAAATCAAGATCTTTTCCGGTTTCAGCTATTACCCAATTCCGGATTTTGCTTATTGAGCGTTTGCCATTGATAAAATTTAAGATCGAACGCTTTTGGTTCCTGTCAAGTTTTAGTTCTTTAAGGGCATCGGGATTTTTTTCCATATATTCTTTATAGCTATCGCTGTCCTCTATGTAGAATTCTTTTCCTTTAATATCCGGGTGGATGGCAGGGAATATTTGAGAATATTGCTTCTCGAGTTTTCCGGGCACAGGTAGTTGTGGCAGTTTGGCCTTTAAGTTTTGGGCCCTGAACTGAGCGTATTTTAAAAGCTGGTTTCTCAGCCCTTCGCCATATAACTCCCATTGTTTTTTCCGGTTATTGACAATACGTACGGCATTATCAGAGCCTGAATATATTTCTTCAATACTCGCTATAGCCCCGGTTTCTCTTTCTACAACAAGATCAGTGAGATTTACGGCTCTGGATAGGGCCTTTTTCAGGGTTTTTTCACCGGCCTCATCAACAAATTTTAAAGCTTGGGGGAGTTCTCTTTTCCCGACTCTTTCATAGCCAAATTCAGAAACTTTGTTTACAAGTCCCTCCAGCACATCATCTGTGCAGTTTGCTGCTGTCCAGGCTGCGGCTGCTCCTATGAATGCTACTCTTTTCATCTGGGTAGGGTCGGATTTATCCGGTG
>CBFDDY010000149.1:0-6088 GCA_965603705.1 uncultured bacterium
AAATAGTTTCTCCCGGATACCAAGGAAGATTCCTGGTTTCTCTTTTCCACTCCGGGTCGGGAACTAGACCGCTCTTTTCACCAGAAAGATCTATTCCGGTTTTATCTCCTAAACTAAATTTTTTTGCATAATAAGAGATTTTTTCAATCCCCATTTTTTTTCCAATTTGATAAAAATATATATTACAGGATTTTTTTATCGCATTGTATAGATCAACAGATCCGTGCCCCGGCTTAAACCAGCAAGAAAAAGGATGGCCATATATTATTATCGAGCCTCGACAGAAGTAGGAAGTGCGGTCATTAACAATATAAGAATCCAGTGAGCCAATGGCCATAACAAGTTTAAAAATAGATCCAGGAGAATACAGCCCTCTAATAGCACGGTTTTGTAATGGGTATTCCTGGCTGTTAACCAATTCGATCCATTCCTCAGGAGAAAAACGGTTGATAAACTTATTTGGATCAAAGCTGGGGTAGCTTGCCAAAGCAAGGACCTCCCCGGTTTTTACCTTAAGGACTATAATTGCGCCTTCTTTTCCCTGCAATAATTTTTCAGCCTTTTTCTGAATGGTTAGATCAACGGTTAAATTGATATCTTTTCCTTTTTTTGGAGCAATACGTGAAATTTCTCCTTTTCTTCTGCCCAGACTGTCCACTACTTCACGTAAAAGCCCTTCTTTACCAGCTAAAATGGATTCATACTCTTTTTCAATTCCTGTTTTTCCAACCAACTCTCCCATACGTCTCTGTGAGTACTTTCCGCTCTTGATTTCTTCTAATGATATTTCCTGTAAATAGCCTACAACATGGGATGCGCACATTTTATTGGGATAATCTCTTTTTGGCTCAGATTGAATAACAAATTCCGGGAATTCTATTTTCCTGCTTTCAAAAATAGATACTTCTTTTTTCGTAAGGTCATCCTTAATTACTACTGGTGAAAAATCAGGGATAGATTTATACTTATTAACACGTCTCCCTATTTCCTCCACATCCAAATCCAAAATACTAGATATTCTCCGATAAGACTCTTTAATGTCATTACTGTTTTCCCTTATTATTGAAACTTTGAAGGAAGCTTCATTTTTTGCAATTATTCGATTTTTTCTATCAAGAATAAGGCCTCGCTGGGGCAATTGAACAATCTCTCTGATACGATTTGACTCTGATTTTTCCCAGTATTTTTTATGGTCAAGAATCTGAATTTTCCAGAAAAAGAGAATTATTATTATTAATAGAATCTTAAAAAAAACAAATGTTAATTTTGCCCGGCTGCGAATCAGAGAAAGGTCCTCATATATCTTATTTATCATCTTATATATTTCGACTTCCTTTCCCTAACCTTTCTGACCAGAACTATAGTAAAACATACCGCCAATGCTGTGCAAAACGGCTGTAGAAACAGTAAACCATTTGCGGTATAAAGTTTTTCACCAACAATCAGAGTATAAATAAAAATCCATACGAGCAATTCAAAGATCAGCATAATTATATTAAATAAAATATTTCTGGGAAAAGGAACAATATTTATTTTTTTTGAAATTAATCCGGTAAAATATCCAAGTAATGTTTTTGCAATACCAGCGACACCAAACACTCCCATACTTAATGAGTCCTGAATAAGCCCACAGGCCATCCCTGTAAAAGCGCCAAAAACTTCTCCCTTCTCAACCGCAAAATAAATCACTACAATGCTGAATACATTAAACAAAAAAAGAATCAAAAAGGAAATATTCTGAAGAAATAAATATAACACAACACTAATAAAAATAACCAAACCACCAAATAAATAATCTCTCATTATCAGGTAATCCTCATTAGATTCTGGTTAGAAAAATTCCACAGCATTAACTCCAATCACAGCCAGGCGGTTAGAATGACTAAGGTCAAAATAAGGTTTGACAATGATCTTTTTAAAAAGTGATGGGAGGTTCTCAATCGAAATTATCTCCCCCACTTTTATCCCCGGAGGATAAATTTCATCATAACCAGTAGTAATGATAATATTTCCTATATTCAGATCTTCGTTAGTATTTAAAATATAATTCACTTGGCAAAGACCACTTCCACTTCCGGAAAGAACTCCGATAGATTTATTCTCTTCAGAGCTAACGCTGACTCCAGCATCATTATCTGTTAAAAGTTGAATTCTTGCTCCCCTTATTGTTACGGTTATAATCCGTCCTGCCAAGTTACCGTTTAGATCAAGGACGATCATATTCTTTTTTACTCCATCAGCAGATCCTTTATTTATATTTATCGATTTGAAAATATTTTCAGCATCTAAACCAATTATCCGGGCTGCAATAATTTTTTTATGTGCCTGCTTGAAAATATCTTCTACTTCTTTTTCACCTTGATATTTTTTCAATGCTTTTCTAAGCAGTTCATTCTCATGTTTAAGCAGAATATTTTTTTCTTGTAGCGAGTTGTTTTTAACTTGAATGCCGTGTAGGAAGAAATAATTTCTCCAGAATTCATTTGAACCTTGAAAAAAATAGGCAACCCCATCTTGTACAGGAATAAAAACTGAAAGCAACATTTTTTTAAAAAAGCTCTCTTCTTCACCTAAAGGCGCCTGAATAGAGATTAAAATCATCTGGACAAATATTAGTGCTAGAAGAATAGTTAAATTTTTCTTTTTTTTCAGAAAAGAGGGCATAAAATATATTTCAACTGATTAGATTAAAGAGATCTTCCTCAATAATTCTAAATCATCAAGCATTTTCCCCGCTCCCAGCACAACCGTTGTCAAAGGATCTTCAGTAATAAAAACTGGAAGCTGTGTTTCCTCACGAATTCGTTTATCGATATTCTTAATAAGAGCTCCGCCTCCTGTTAGAATTACACCGCGGTCGATTATATCTGCAGATAGCTCCGGAGGGATTTTTTCTAAAGCTATTCTGATAGCATTGAGAATGGAACTCACAACATCCTCAAGTGATTCTCTGATCTCTTGATCATCAACAACTATAGTCTTGGGGATACCTTCCCTTAAATCTCTTCCTTTTATCTCCATCGTCATTGGCTCATCCAATGGAAAGGCTGAACCGATCAACATTTTGACATGTTCCGCAGTTTTTTCTCCGATAAGCAGATTATATTTTTTCTTAACATGCTGGATAATAGAATCATCCATCTCATTTCCGGCAATTCGAATGGAATAATTAAAGACAATTCCGTTCAAAGAGATAATAGCAATATCTGTTGTACCACCTCCAATATCAACGATCATATTTCCAGTCGGTTCAGAAATAGGGAGATCTGCTCCTACAGAAGCAGACATAGGTTGCTCGACCAAATATACCTCAGAGGCTTTAGCACGCATAGCTACATCTTTGACTGCACGGCGTTCAACCTGAGTAATTCCACTTGGAATTCCAATAACAATCCTTGGCCTGAGGATAAAATTCCGGTTGTTTGTGGATTTTTTTATAAAATAATCCAACATTTTCTCGGTAATCTCAAAATCTGCAATAACTCCATCACGCATAGGTTTAATAGAAACAACACTTTGGGGAGTTTTGCCAAGCATCTCCTTTGCCTCTTTCCCAACAGCTTCAACTTTCCCAGTTTGCTTATTTATTACAACTATCGAAGGTTCCTGGACGATAATCCCTTTACCCCTTAAAAAAACAAGAGTATTGGCCGTGCCCAAATCAATTGCCAGGTCACAAAATAGTTTTTCTTTTACCCATTTAAATAAACTCATTATTTCCTTAATAATTATTACCCTTAATTTTTATCATAAATATAACAAGCACGCAATTAAAAAAACCTTTTTAATTGATTTTTTATTTTCCCTTGACAAGTAACAAACCATAAAGATATATATGATTCAAATTCATAAAGAGGAGGCTTCCGTGAGCAATAAGCCCTTCAAACCCTATATTCCAGCTAACCAAAATTTGCAGGAAATATCCTTCAAATCAATATTTCTCGGCATAATCATGGCAGTCATCTTGGGAGTTGCAAATGCCTATTTAGGCCTTATGGCTGGCATGACAGTAGCAGCCACCTTTCCTGCTGCAGTAATCTCCATGGCAATAATCCGCCCTTTAAAAGGAGAATATGACTCCACTCTAGATGAAGCTGAAAATTTTGCCTTAAGTTGAAAGAAAAAAATATTACCGAGCTTAACTTACTCGATATAATACCAGTTCATAATATAAAGTGGGAGCAAAACAGTAAAGGACAAGTACTACTATTTAAACCCAAATTTAAAAACCCGCTGCTTGTAAAATATATCCTACCACGTATGAAAAAACCTTACTATAAAATCACCTTAGATGACATAGGAAGTTTCTTCTGGGAAAACTGCAACGGCTCCCGTACTGTCAAAAAAATCGCTGAACTACAAAAAGAAAGATTCGGAGATAAAGTGGAGCCTTTATTCGATAGAATAGCAACATTTCTTCAGGCCTTAGAAAGGAATGGTTTTATAAAATTGAGTTAACGCAAAAATTGCTCTATAATAATGACAGGTATACTTAATGATAGAAAAAGATTTTACTTTACTAGAAATTATTACTTATGGACATCCGGTTCTAAAACAAAAAGCCCAAGAAATTAAGAACATTACAGAAGATTTAATAAATATCGCCGATAACATGGTTTACACCATGCATTCATCTCCCGGGATAGGCTTGGCAGCCCCTCAAATAAACCAGAGCATTAGGCTGATAACAGCTGACCTTTCCGTTGGAGAAAAAAAAGAAGACCTCCTGGTGCTGATCAATCCTGAAATTACTTTTAGGGAAGGAAATAAGGTTATGGAAGAAGGATGTCTTTCTGTTCCTGAGATAAACGAAAACGTCAATCGCCCTGCTCAAATTATATTGAAAGGTTATGACCTGAACGAAAAAGAACTGGAAATTTCAGCTGAAGGACTTTTGGCTCGTGTTTTATGTCATGAAGTAGATCATCTCAACGGAATTTTATTTATTGAACATCTTTCTCCCTTAAAAAAAAGCCTGATAAGAAAGAACCTACTAAAACGTCTGCAAAAAGAAGAGACCTTATGAAAATTGTATTTTTCGGCAGTTCCCTGTCATCATTGCTTTGCCTCCAATCATTATCAATCGCCGGCCTGGCTGTTAAACTCATTATTACTCAGCCGGATAGAAAAGCTGGTAGAGGCAAAAAAATCACCCAGAATCCTTTAAAAAAATACTCCCTTGAAAACAGTATTCCCATCCTACAGCCCCATAAAATTAGGAAAAATCCAGAAGTACTGGAAAAACTCAAACAAATCAAGCCTGATCTTAATGTCATAGTATCATATGGCCAGTTCTTACCCTCTTCGATCATTTATCTGCCAAAATATAACTCTATAAACCTACATTTTTCTTATCTTCCCAAATACAGAGGAGCATCCCCAGTTCAATGGGCTATTTTGAAAGGAGAAGAAAAAACCGGTGTTTCTATCTTTGAACTTAACAAAAACATGGATGAAGGGCCAGTTTATTCTCAAAAAGAGGTCCCCATTCAAGCAGATGAAAATGCCGCTGAACTTGAATCCCGCCTTGCTCATATCGGAGCCAAACTCCTTATTAAAACTATTAGCAAAATCCCCAGCTTAAAACTCCAGCCCCAAGATCATTCCAAAGCCACATATGCCTCTCTCCTTAAAAAACAAGATGGAAAAATCTGTTGGGAAAACAGTAGTATTTCAATTCACAGGCAAACTAGAGCGTTTTACCCCTGGCCATCTACTTTCACATTCTTGCAAGATAATCGGTTAAAAATAATCAAGGGAAACCCATTTGAAAAAAAATCAGAATTGAATTATCAACCTGGAGAAATTATTGAAATAAATAAAAATGGAATAAAAGTATGCTGCGGAGATTCCAATTCCTACTTGATCGAATCACTCCAGCCTGAAAATAAAAAAGTTATGTCCGCTTACTTTTATTCTTTAGGAGCTCAACTGCAAACTGGAGACATATTTCAATAATTCAGGTGAACCTGGATTATTCACTATTTTTTAAACTCACACAAGCTGTAAAGGATAGACACCGGTAAGTCCCTACGAAAGACAGTGATTTCCCCCAGCGGGGAAATCACTTCCTGTCCTCACAACGCTC
>CBFDDY010000150.1:0-6054 GCA_965603705.1 uncultured bacterium
CAAATAATACTTGTAAGCCTCCATGGAACTGGTTGTAACATTCCTAACTTCAAATTGATCTGTTTTTAAGTCTGCCTTAGCGATACCGATGCTCTGAGCGATTTCTCGGCTCAGCTCATCGATCTGTTTTTCAAAAAAGCTCTTCTCCCCGGCCCCACTCGTGCTCGCACTCCTGAGGCTTTTTTTTGTGTCAACATCATAAACCGTAATGCCCGTAGAGAAGATATCCCCCCCTTTCGTGTAGAAACCGGTTATAAGCGCCTCGACTCCTTCCTGGCGGCAAATTTCAAAACCTAAGTCATTATCTATAAGATCTACATTTTCTTTTCCAAGCTGCTTGCTGATGTCGCGCATCCGCTCGACAGTAACCACATAGAAGAGATTCGTATTTTCCAGGTTAGTCCGCAGCAGGCTTGGGATGGCCTTCTGCAAATAATCGAAAGCTTCGTCTCCGGTCTGATTCTCAAAGCCTATAACCGCTATGGAGTTTTCGATCTTGGGAGCGGTATATGCTGCCTTTTGCGACCAGGGCTGCCAAATCATCATCACTACTGCAATAACCAGAGCACCAAGCACTAAAGCTGGAAAAAGAAGCTTCTTTAGGCTGAACTGTAACGTTATCTCCTTTGAGGTAAGAGGTTTTTTCTTGGGAACCACTCTCTCTGAGGTGGGAATGCCTTCCTCAATATTATTAAGCTCAGATCTCACTTCCCCTGCACTCTGATATCTGCTCTCTTTATCCTTTTCCAAACACTTCAAGACTAGGCGGCTTAAGTCTTCAGGTATTTGAGTGTTGTATTCTTTTGGATTTTTAGGGGACTTACCCTTATGCTTCATGGCAATACTGAGGGCTGTATCCCCCTCAAACGGCACCCTGCCAGTGAGCATCTCATATAAAATAACACCCAGAGAATAGATATCAGAACGCTGGTCTGCCTCCTTAGCTTCCACTTGTTCCGGCGACATATACTCAGGTGTGCCTATCATCACTCCGGCGCCGGTCAGGCCTTTAGATTCAAGAGTGCGGGCTATACCAAAATCCATGATACGGGCATTGCCTTCTTTGTCGATCATGATGTTGTTAGGCTTGAGATCACGGTGGACAACGCCCAATCTGTGAGCTTCTGATAGGCCTTCACAAATTTGTTTTGCTATCTTTATGGTTGTTCCAACTGCTAGCTGTCCTGACCTTCTGATGAAACTCTTTAAATCCTCACCGGGTATGAGCTCCATAGTGATATAGTATGCTCCCTTATCCTCATCCAGATCATACATCCCGCAGATATTTTTATGCCTTATCTTACGTGCTGTAGTCAGTTCGTTCCGGAATCTTTCGATTGTTTTTTTGTCTGTGGCAATCTCGGGTTTGATCAGCTTTAATGCGATCTCTTCCTTTGTTTTTGTGTCCTCAACCCGGTAGACTTTGCCCATGCCTCCTTTGCCCAGCTCTTCGATGATCTCGTATCTGTCTGCAAAGATGCTTCCTCTTGTCAGTTCCTCCTTGGGAGTTTCCATTGTTTTTGTAACTTTGATATCTTCAGGTGAAAGGAGTTGTGTAGCACACTTGCCGCAATAGACAGTATCGTCGGGATTGTCATGCTGGCATTTCGGACATTTTATGGTCATAGCTGTCCCCTTATTTTAACATTCGTGGTAGAAAAAAGAATATCAAGGAATAGAGGAGGAGTCAATTACAAAATGAAAGACCCAACTCCCCGCCAGCTGCAGGCAGAAAACCTGCCCATAATTTTGCTGCCTCTAATAATTTCAAGCAGTTCACACAGCCGAGGCACGAACTAAGCACGAAGCACGAACTGCGAACTAATTCTATTTTCCATTCACCATTCTCCGCTTTTATCATATTTTGCTTCTTCTCCCCATTTACCATTTACTATTTTCTGTTTTCACTTAATATCCGGGACGACAATTCCAGCGATATCTTTTTCGCTCAGCATTTTATTGAAGGCGGGCAGCTCATTTTCAATAAGATCGTTGAAGCGGGCCTTCTGTTTTTTAAGCCGCTCCTTAAGGACTGCGTGGACTTGGTGCTGCTGCTTGTTGGGGGCAAAATCTATGCTGCTGTTTACATCTCCGGCCAGGACAGAAAGCTTACAGTAAAGCTTCTGGGGATCTCTGAAGGACTTGGAGTCTCCTTCTGCTATTGTATGCTGAAAGAGTTCATCTTCCACAGACCTGATTTTCTTGTCGAATTTGTCTATAGCCATAAGGGTTGGGGCTGCATCTCCTCCTTCTCTGAGGGCATCCTTTAGGACATAGAGCTGCTTCCGCATCCATTCGAGCTTGCTTATCATATGGGAGACGCTGTTTAATTCTGTGCGCAGCTCTTTTTGCATTGCAACCTGTGCTTTTATATCAGCCAGGCTTCCTTTTGAGCGCGGGTCTTTTTTAACTTCCAGCTTCTGGGTGTATTCCTGGCCGTCCACCTCGAGTTTGACTGTATAGGTCCCGGGTGCTGCCGTAAATCCCCGGAATCCTCCGCTTGTACCCCAGCTTATGATCGGATACCAGCCCTGTCTTTCCCACATAGTGTGGAAGCGTAGTTCTTCGACCACATAGGGATTTCCCGGAGGTTTAGTGCGAAGTTTTGCTTGATCAGGGGGATAATGCTGCAGCCGCCAGGAGGCACGGTTAATGCCTGATTTTCTATTGCCCATCAGGGTATCTACCAGTTCCCCCTGCTCGTCAAAGATGCTGATCTTTACGCCTTTTCTGGGAGATTTTTTCAGGTAATAATTGATAAATGCCCGGGAATTTGCCATGGGTCCGCCGGCTATATTGTGCATGCGGTAGGCCGGACGTGGTTCAAACAGATGGACATCTGATTTCAGCACTTCGTCTGTAAGCTGTTGGAGGGGAGTGATGTCGTCCATTATCCAGAAGCCGCGCCCGTAAGTGGCTAAAACCAGGTCGTTGAAATGTTTCTGTACTACCATGTGGTGTACCGGGGCGTAGGGGAGGTTGTTCTGCAGGGGGAGCCATTTTTTTCCATCATTAAACGAGATGTAGATCGCATTTTCAGTACCCAAAAATAAGAGGCCTTTACGTACGGGGTCTTCATGTACCCAGTGGGCGTAGCTAAAAACGCTCTTGGGGATATTGGAGCTTATAGATTTCCAGGATTTTCCATAGTCGGTTGTCTTATAAACAAAGGGATCGCGGTTGTTCATCTGGTGAAAGTCGACTGTAAGGTAGGCGGTGCCGGCATCATAAGGGGAAGGCTCGACATTGCTGACCGTACCCCAGGTCGGGAGGTTGGGGATGTTTTTTGTGACATTTGTCCAGTTTTCTCCTCCATCCCTTGTGATGTGGAGAAGGCCGTCATTTGTTCCGGCCCAGATACAGCCTTTTTCAAGCGGAGATTCGGCTAAGGCGAAGACCACGCAGCCGAATTCAACAGCCAGGTTGTCGAGGGTAAGCCCGCCCGAAGGGACCATCTTGGTGGGATCATTGGTGCTTAAGTCAGGGCTTATTACGTCCCAGCTACGGCCGCTATCTGTTGTTTTGTGGACGACCTGGCTTCCGACATATATCGTGTTGTGGTCGTGAGGGGAGATGAGGATGGGGAATGTCCAGTTGAAGCGGTATTTTGAGGCAGCTGCGTGGGAGCCGTAAAAGGATTCGGGCCAGACGTGCACGGTATTTATATGGCCGGTGCTGTAGTCTGCCCTTTCCAGCATGGCATTGTAGTTTCCTCCCCATACGATATCAGGGTTGACCGGGTCAGGGACGACGAAGCCGCATTCTCCTCCGGCGGTAGATTCCCACAGGGAGCGGGAGCGTCCGTAGCGGCTGGAGAAACTAGTGCTGGGGCCTTTGTAAGCACTTCCGTCCTGGCGTCCGCCGTATACGTAATAGGGGATCTGATTGTCAACTGCAACGTGATATACCTGGGCGATGGGCAGGTTGATCCGGCGCCAGGATTCACCCCGGTTAAGGGTGATCATGGCACAGCTGTCATCACTTATCATCATCCGGTTCGGGATAAGCGGGTCAGCCCACATGTCGTGGCAGTCACCGCTCCAGCGGACAGTATTTGAAGTTAGACCGCCGTCAAAGGTTCTGCTCTGGCTGTTGGCGGCAAAATAGACCTCGTTCTCGTCTGCCGGATTGACCATGACCCGGGAGGCGTAATGGGGTCTTTCGTTAAGTAGGCGGTTGTAGCTTGTCAGTTTCCAGTTGTCGCCTCCGTCGCTTGAACGCCACAGGACTCCCCGGTTTGGGTTTCCGGTTTCCATCAAGGCGTAGATTACATTGGGATTGCTGGGGGCTATGGCCAGTCCGACCTTTCCGATCGGGGGGCTGGGAAGGCCGTGGCCTGTAAGGCGCTTCCAGGTAGTGCCGCCGTCTGTGGACTTCCAGATGCCGCCGTTCGGGCCTCCGCTTTCTCTTCCCCAAGTGCGGATGATAAGCGGCCACATGCCTGCAAAAAGTATGCGGGGGTTGTCCGGATTCATGGCGATCTCAAAACAGCCTGTGTCTTCGCCGACAAAAAGAACATGTTCCCAGGTCTTTCCGCCGTCGGTGGTTCGGAAAACACCTCTTTCTTTCTGGGGGCCGTAGCAGTGGCCGAGAGAAGCTACTAATACGACATCCGGGTTTCTGGGATCAATAGTTACGCGGCCTATCCGCCCGGTCTTTTTAAGGCCCATATGCTGCCAGGTCTTGCCGGCATCTGTGGACTTGTAGACGCCGTTTCCAATGGAAACATTGCTGCGGATAAAGGCCTCTCCTGTGCCTGCCCAAACAACATTGGGATCGGATGGAGCAATGGCCAGGGCGCCGATGGACTGGGCCGGCTGGTCGTCAAAGATAGGAGCCCAGTTTGTGCCCCCGTCTGTGGATTTCCAGACGCCGCCGGAGGCAGCGCCGATGTAATAAACAAGCGGATCACCGGGTACACCGACTACGGCGGAGGCCCGGTTGCCAGGAGGTCCGATGTGGCGGTACTGGAGTTGGCTGTAGATCTCAGGATCGATTTCCTGGGCTGTGCTCCAGCTAAATCCGCCTGCGATAAGTAGAATAACCAGGATTAAAACGTAGGGAAAAAGCCTGAATCTCTTTTTTGATAATAAAGATTGCATAAAACCCTCCTTATGCCCTTTAATTAGGGCTGGAATAAAATTTGGAAATAATAGACATGGGGAATATAAATATTTTACTTTTATCGGATAATATTACAAGGACAATTTTATTAGGAAAATGGAAAATGGGGACAGGGTGCTTTTTTAGGTAGCAAAAAAGTACCCTGTCCCCATTTTCCTATTTTTATATTTGACTATTCTATTTAGGCTGAATATGATGTTTTCAGTATAAGAGGGAACAAAATGGTAAAAAAGTGCCCAAAATGTAAAGCGGATAATTCGGATACAAAGAGTTTCTGTGGAGAATGCGGGACGCAATTAGGGCCCGCTGAGAACGCCCAGGTATCCTTTACAAAAACTATGGAAACCCCCAAAGAAGAATTAAACACAGGGTCTATCTTTGCCGGCCGCTACCAGATAATCGAGGAGCTGGGAAAAGGCGGCATGGGCAAGGTCTATAAGGTGTTGGATAAAGAGATAAACAGCAAAGTAGCCCTGAAATTAATCAAGCCTGAAGTAGCTGCGGATAAAAAAAACATTGAGCGGTTCAGGAGTGAATTAAGGCTGGCCCGGGATATATCCCACAAACATGTCTGCCGCATGTATGACCTGAACAAGGAAAAGGGAAACTATTACATAACCATGGAGTATGTGTCAGGGGAAGATTTGAAATCATTTATCCGGCGGGCAGCTCCCCTAAGCACAGCCAGGGCGATTTCAATAGCTAAGCAGGTTTGCGCCGGATTAACGGAGGCGCACCGCCTTGGAATTATCCACCGCGACTTAAAACCCAGCAACATTATGATCGATAATGAGGGCAATGCCCGCATCATGGATTTTGGGATCGCCAGAACAGTAAAAGGCAAAGGGATAACAGGCGCCGGTGTGATGATCGGCACACCTGAGTATATGAGTCCTGAGCAGGTGGAAGCAAAGGATACTGACCAAAGGT
>CBFDDY010000151.1:0-6051 GCA_965603705.1 uncultured bacterium
CTAGAACGGGAATTTTTCTATGATCCAAACCTGCACGGCCTTGATCTTAAAAAAGCTCAAAAAAAATATTCTCCTTATGTTAAGTATGTTACCGCAAGACAGGACTTGAACTACCTTTTTGCCGAGATGCTGGGTGAGATAACGGTTGGGCATCTTTCTGTTGGCGGCGGTGATCTGGTTCGGGCGAAGCGTATTTCAACAGGACTTCTCGGGGCGGATTATACGATTGAAAACAACCGGTATCGATTTTCACGAATCTATAATGGCGAAAACTGGAATCCCCGGGTCCAGGCTCCCCTGACCCAACCTGGAGTAAATGTCAAAGCAGGAGAATACCTGCTGGCCGTGGATCGTAAAGAGGTCAAAGGCAAAGATAATATATACAAATATTTCGAAAATAAAGCAGGAAAGCAGGTTGTTCTCACTATAGGATCTGATGTGAAACTCGAGGGCTCACGGGAAGTGACAGTCGTTCCCGTCGGAAGTGAAGCATCCCTGCGGAATTTTGCCTGGATCGAAGACAACCGTCGCTATGTCGACCGGGTGACAAATGGAAAAGTGGCCTATGTCTATATGCCTGACACGGCTTTTGGCGGATACACTTATTTCAACCGTTATTTTTATGCACAGGTCGGCCGGGAAGCTCTTATTGTTGACGAGCGTTTTAATGGTGGCGGCATGCTGGCTACGGATATTATAGAGCGTTTTAAACGTAAAATGATGAGTCTGGTAGCAAAAAGAGATGGAGTCGACGAAGTCCAACCCCAGGGAGCTATCTTCGGGCCCAAAGTTATGCTCATCAACGAGTTTGCAGGATCCGGAGGGGATGCTATGCCCTGGTACTTCAAAAAAGCCAAAGTGGGACCGCTTGTAGGCAAACGCACATGGGGTGGTCTTGTCGGAATGGCCGGAGCCCCTTCACTTATGGACGGAGGATATGTCACTGCTCCCAGTGCAGGCGTCTGGAGCCCGGACGGGAACTGGATAGCGGAAAACATCGGTGTTATTCCTGATGTCGAAGTAGAACTTGATCCAAAAATTGTCCGGCAGGGAAAAGACCCTCAATTGGAAAAAGCCATTGCGATCGTTATGGAAGAGCTGGCCAAAAACCCGCTTCACAAGCCCAAGCGTCCGGCTTATCCAAACTATCACAAAAAATAGTCTGGCTGCGATGCTGGATAGCTACCAACTTAAAAGAAGGTAATTATCATTGAATCAAAATCAATCGGTTATTTCTTCTTAATCGGGTAAGGAGGAATGGGCGGCACGGTTTTTTCTTTGGTTTTCAGCTCTTCCAGAATGACTTCTATGGCTTTGTTCAACTGTTCATCAATACCGGCAAATTCCTTAGCAGGATCATTCTCTACAAAAATATCCGGCTCTACGCCATGCCCTTCAATGATCCAATTCTTGCCATCTGTGCTGTAAGGAGCAAACTCCGGTTTTGTCATGTTTCCTCCATCTATAAATGGCAAAGTACCGCGAATACCGACAACTCCTCCCCAGGACCGCTTGCCGATCAGTTTTCCCATCTTGTATTTTTTAAAGCGGTAAGGAAAAAGATCTCCATCTGAAGCAGAAAACTCATCCAGCAGACAGACTTTTGGTCCCATCAACATCTCCCCTGGATCCGGCCCTGGAACTGTGTTCCGGGATACACCGACCATAGCGATCTCCCTTCTCAGTCGCTCGATCAGCATAGGAGAGACGTTTCCTCCTCCATTCCCCCGGACATCGATAATCAATGCCTTTTTCCGCAGCTGGGGATAGAAAAGCTTGACGAATTCGTTGAGACCATGGACCCCCATATCCGGCACATGTATATAACCAACCTTTCCTTTGGTCGCCTTATTAACTTTCTCAATATTCTCCTGTACCCAGGTGTAATAGGCTAGAGGACCCTCATCCCGGATGGGAATAACGACCACTTCCCTGCTTCCCTTTTCCTCCGGCTTTGCATTGATCTTCAGGCTGACCTGCTTGCCAACAGTATTTCGCAGAGCTTTAAAAGGATTATTCAGAGTATTGGTCAGAGTGCCATTGATAGCGATCAGATAATCTCCTTCCTGGGCATTCACTCCTACTTCAGTGAGAGGAGATTTCAGGCCAGGATTCCAATTTTCGCTTCTGTAGAGTTTTTTGATCTTGTAATATCCGGTTTTTTCACACTTCTTTAATATCGCCCCCAGAAGACCTACAGGAATTCTCTGCACATGGGGCATATCCCCTCCTCCGACATAGGTGTGACCGACACTCAGTTCACTGATCATTTCTCCGATCACATAGGTCAAGTCCGCCCGGTGATTGACCGAACGGGCGAGAGGTTGGTACCTTTTTTTCATCAGATCCCAATCCACACCATGCATATTGGGTGCATAGAAGAAGTATTTCATCTGTCTCCAACTTTCGTTAAAGATCTGCTTCCACTCTTTATTTAGATCAACCTGAACTTCCATCCGGGAAAGATCCAGTTTTTCAGAAAGCTTAATCGTCCCTTTGGGAAGATCGATAATGGCATAGGACTTGTTCTGGCTGACAAGCATTTTTTTCTGGTCAAAAGAGATCTCATAACCGCCGATCGTGCCAAGATCTGTTTCTTTCTGTGCTTTTAAATCATACATTTTAAAAGATAGCTTGCGGTCTTTATCTCCCATCTTCATGTAATACAGGGTGTCTTTGACTGAAGTCAGGTTCCCATATCTGGCGACTTCAACAGGAAGACGCATGATCCTGCCTTTAATCCCCTCTAAATCGATGCGGAGCGGTTCCTTTGATGCTTTTGCATTTTCCTTGTTTTTAGCCTTATCTTCTGCTTTTTTATCTGTTTTTGGACCGGCTTTTTCTGCTTCTTCTTTTTTAACCGACACTTCATCGCTCTTGGGTTTGAACGGAGATTCCACTTCTTTATTCAAGGTCGCAAAATAAATCCGCGCCATTGAACCATAAGCATGATTCCATTCAGTACTGCTGTAGATCGGATTAAAATTCCGGTCCGAAACAAAAAACAGATACTTCCCTTCCGAATGGAAAACAGGAGAATAGGAGGAATACCACCCATCCGTCACCGCCTGGTTTTTCTTTGTTTTCAGGCTATACAGATAGATCTTCTCCATAGTATCTTTTTCCTGTCTGGCATAAGTAATCCAGTTGGAATCCGAAGACCAGGAATAATCTGTGATCTCCCAGGCTTCTGCTTTATCCACTACAACGATCTTTTTGGATTTTATATCAATATAGTTAAGGCGAAGCTTTTTATCTCCCCACAGGAGTTTTTTTGAATCCGGAGACCAATACATCTGGTATTTATAGGTATCTCCTCCTGAGGTGATCTGGACCGGTTTACCGGTTCCATCCTGAGCAGCGATATAGATCTCATCCTCGCCGCTGGCATCCGAAATATACGCGATCCACTGGCCATCCGGAGACCATTTGGAATTTCTTTCATGGATACCGGATGTATTAGTCAGATTGCGGGTATTTCCATGTTTGGCCGGGACGGTAAAAACATCTCCTCTTGCCCCAAATAAAGCCCTTTTCCCGCCTGGGGAGATCTCATAATTGCTCACGCGGCTTCCCGTCTTGACCAGTTTAGTCCGGCTGGAATTCAGATCATTAGCGATTTTGATCGGAACTTTAATAATCTCTGTATTGGCCAGATCATATTTATAAATAAATCCACCATTTTCAAAAACAATGGCTTTATCCCCTAGAGAGGGAAACTTAATATCATAGTCTTTGAAGTCGGTCAGTTTTAAAGTATTTTTTTTCTGAGTATCATAAACAAAAAGGTTCATCTTTTTGTTCTCATCTCGATCAGATAGAAAATAAATACGCTGGTCCTTCCACATGGGAATAATATCCTGGGCGGGGTTATTAGTGATATTTGTTACTTTTTTCGAGGCAAAATCATAGACCCAGATATCATCCGCCATGCCGCCCCGATAACGCTTCCAGGTCCGAAACTCGCGAAAAATCCTGTTATAAGCTAACTTTTTATCATCAGGAGAAAAGGAGCAAAAACCTCCTCTTGGCAGCGGAATCTGCACAGGATAGTCCCCTTTGAGCGTAGTTAAATAAAGCTGTCCATTAAAACTGTTCCATTCTCTCATTCTGGAACGAAATACAATGGAACTGTTGTCATGCTTCCAACCCATAACAATGTTGTTTGGCCCCATTCTGTCTGAAACATCATCTCTGCCAAGGGCAGCAGTATAGGTCAAACGTTTAGGAACTCCACCCTCTCGGGAAATTATAAAGACCTCCCGGCTGCCATCATACTCGCCCGTAAAGGCAATATATTTTCCATCATAAGAATAACGGGGGAATATCTCAAATCCCTTATGACTTGTCAGTCTGCGGGCTACTCCCCCCTCGGATGGTACTAAATAAAGATCGCCGGCATAAGTAAATACAATCTGATCGCCATGAATAGCAGGGGTACGCAGCACCCGAGCTTCCTGAATGGCAAATGCCGAACTTAGAGAAAAAATCATTAAGATAAAAAATAAGATGAATAAGCTTTTCTTAAACATGATTCCTCCTAGGGGTATTGATAATAATTTGAATTATATAACCTGGATTATTCACGAGTCGAGGTTGCCGTAGATGCGAGGCACAATGGATGAAGCTGTGGTGTTTCACCGCAAATCCATTTTACGAAGCAAATGCGGTGAGTTCGGCTCGCTCGGAAAGTAAAAAATGGTGATTAAAATTAATAACAAAAACAAGAAAAAAGTTTCAATAATCATTCTTGAAAAAACCTTGCATGTCATTGAAAAGAAATTAATAGTAAAACATCGCTATTTTTTTCTGAATAGACCAAGTTAATATAACATGGAACAAAGAAGATGGCAAGACGAGATTGCCCCTGGAACCTGGGTGAATTCTGTTCTATATATAAAAATATCCGCTAACCCGCAACGATTGTATATAATAATCTGTTATAATATTTATGGGAGGATTCACCATGAAAACAATATTAAGACTAAAAATTCTTATTCTAAGCCTTTTGCTTATAACTGCCAGCTATTCCTTTGCCCAAAAGATAGAGACAAAGGATGGCATCCGCATCATCCATAATGAAAAAGAGGGAAAGTGGGGGGAAAATCCTGAATTATCAATTGAATATGTCAAAAATATCGGAAATATCGAATCATTAGATGAAAATTTATTGTTTTATATGCCGGCTGATATCACTTTTGACAACAAAGATAATATTTACATTCTGGATTCCGGCAACCACCGCATCCAAAAATTCGATGCAAATGGGAAATATTTAGCCACATTCGGCAGGCAGGGAGAGGGACCCGGTGAATTTCAATATCCCATGTCGCTTGATATTGACACAGAAGGATATTTATATATATCAGATCCTCAAAACCAAAGGATCCAGATCTTAAAGCCTAATGGAGCAGAGTTTACAACCATCCCAATGCATGAAAATCCGGCCGGGAAGACAAAACTATTCCGAGCCGGCCAGATGCTGATGGCTGAAGGGCAAAGTTTTATTAGCTTCGGAACAGAAGATGAGGAAAATAAAGAACTCCCAAAACTTTTGAAAGTACTTGATTCGGAAGGCAAGATCTCAAAAAATTTCGGTGAAAAACGGGATTATAAAGATTTCCTCCTTAATAAGATGGGAAACCAGATTCATTTCACGATCGATAAAAATGACTTTGTATATATGGCATTCGACTATCAAAACAGAATCGAGAAATATTCTCCTGAAGGAAAATTACTGTGGAGAGCAGACCGGACCCTAAATTATGATACGGCCAAACCAAAAAATAAGGGAAGCAGAAAAGCAAGCGGAGGAAGAGTCAGCCTTCAAATGCCGGATATGAACCGCTGCTCCAGTGGAGTTGCTGTCGATTCTAAAGGAAGGATATGGATCGCTTCCCTTTTAAGACAAATAAAGGATAATGAAAAGGTCAACACTTCCATGCGCGTAACTATGGGTGCGGGCGGCCGAAATATGTCAAAGTCCGTATCCGGAAATACAGATGTCCAAAAAACCGATATGTACCAGCTGGAGGTATATTCTACTGATGG
>CBFDDY010000152.1:0-6030 GCA_965603705.1 uncultured bacterium
GGATATCCTCCGGAAGCAGCCACCACACAGGCTGCAGCTTTATCATTCCATTCGATATCTTTATCCAAGATATTTTCTTCAATTGTCATTTCCATTAGATCCACAATATCACTTTTAAGCCTTAACATCTGTGGCTGAGTCTCCGGATCGCCAAAACGACAATTATACTCTAATACTTTCGGGCCCTGCTCTGTCAGCATCAGTCCTACATAGAGTACACCCTTATACTTCCTCCCCTCCTCCAGCATACGCGCAATCGTGGGAAAGACAATATCTTTAGCCACCTCATTGAACATATCTTTGTTTATATAAGGGGAAGGTGAAACAGCTCCCATTCCTCCTGTATTTGGACCTTTGTTGCCATCGTAAACGGTTTTATGATCCATAGTAGTAACAAAAGGACAAACTTTTGCTCCATCAGATAGGACAATAAAAGAAGCTTCTTTTCCTCTTAAAAATTCTTCGATCAGGATAAATCGCCCTGCTTCTCCAAACCTCTTTTCGACCATCAGTTCTTCAACGCCCTTTTCGGCCTGCTTCAGGCTTCGACAAATAAGGACACCTTTTCCAGCAGCTAATCCATCCGCCTTTAAAACAACAGGAAAAGGGAAATCACCGGAATTCAGGATCTTTTTTGCCTGTTTCGGAGAATCCGCAATTTTGAATCCGGCAGTAGGGATTTTATGCCTCTCCATAAACTGTTTGGCAAACACTTTGCTGCCTTCGAGTTCGGCTGCAATCTGGTATGGACCAAAGCACTTAAGGTTATTCTGCTCAAATTCGTCCACGATCCCATGGGTTAAAGGCAATTCAGGACCCACAACTGTAAGATCGATTTTTTCTTTGAAGGCAAATTTTTTCAGTTCCTGAATATCAGTGGCCAGAATAGGCAGATTCTCAGCAAGACTCTCCGTTCCGGCATTACCGGGAGCGCAATAGATCTTATTAACCCGGGGGCTCTGGGAGATCTTCCAAGCCAGGGCATGTTCTCTTCCTCCAGAACCAACTATTAATATTTTCATCTGTAACTCCCTTATTTTTTAATTTACTAAAGATTCTTTGTTAAATTTTCCGCAAACATGGCCCCAAAATCAGAATAAGGAAAAATGCTTTCTACTATATTTGCAGCCATAGGGACCGCTACTTTCGGAGGGAGGCAATAGTGCATTTTTAGGAAATTCTGCCGGAATATCTTCACTTCCTCTTTAGCACTTTTATTATTAATAAGCACATCGGCAATATACTCGGAAAGAACATCAAAATCTTTTTCAGTCATTCCAAACCTGGTCATCTCCTGTGTTCCCATTCTAATTCCGCTTGGTTCTAAAAAAGTCTCATCATCAGGCAAAGCCTGATAATTTGTTACGATATTATTGTCCTCAAGACGCCGGGCAATATCCATACCATTGCCGTATTTATCTATCCGGATCAATACCTGATGAGTCTCAGTAAAACCATCAGACTCCTCCCCTTCAACAGAGATGCCTTTATCTTTAAGAGCCCGGGCAAAGGCCTTAGCATTGGAACGCACTTGAGTTTGAAACTCTTCTTTAAACTCATTCATCTCATAGGCAGCCATTAAAAGTCCAAGCAGAGTCCCCAGATGATGATTGCTGGTCGAGCCCGGAAAAGCCCTGCTTTTAATACTCAGCCATAACTTGCGCAAGGGGCTTCCTTTGGGGAAATTCCCGGCAACAAGGCCTCTCTGAGGCCCGAAAAAGGTCTTATGCGTGCTTCCGGTTATTAAATCCGCCCCTTCTTCAAGCGGAGTCTGGAACGCCCCATATAATCCCAGAACATGCGCCATATCAAACATAATGACTGGGGGTACTTCCCAATTTTTTACTAGGTCTGACACAAACTTGATCGGTTCAGGATATATAAACATACTCTTGCCGAACACCATAAGTTCCGGTCTATGCACCTCAAGCATCTCCCCTAGCCTATTAATATCAGGTTTATAAGGATTTCCTTTTTGAACCGGGAAATTGACAACATTTTCCTTGCCTGTCTCCGGAGATTCGGCAACAAAATTAAAAAGCGCTCCCATTGGCTGAGAACTGAGGTGACCTCCATCATTCAGGTTATTGTTCATAACCAGCTTCATCTTACGCATAGGCTGCTCTTTAGGGCGGTGGCGATTTAAAAAACGGACCATCCCTTTAAATACAACTTCATTAGCCATCTGGCCGCTTATAGTCCGCAATTCCAACTCGCTGCACCTAAAAAAACGGGATAATTCTTCTTTGGCCTGGTCCTCGATCTCCTTAATAAAATCTATTCCCTGGTAAAAATATACTTCTTGGCCCTTCATGGTTTTATGTTCAGCGTAGCGCCCGGAAGGATCGGATATCTCACACATTTTGACCAATAGAGAGGGTGTCGCTTCTGAAGGAATCAGGTTAAAGGATTCTCTCTGCCGCCATATATTATTCGCCTCTATTTTTTTAGATAAGGACTGAACCTTTTCATATAATGTAGCCATAATTAATATCTCTCCTTAGTAATGCCTTTTTTCTTCAATCTTTGCTATTTTATTCAATCTTTCCTGGTGACGACCTGCCTCAAATTTCGTTTTAAGCCAGATACTGACAATATAAAGAGCTTCATCCAGGGGGAGAATTCTCCCTCCTAAAGTCAGGCAGTTGGAGTCATTATGCTTACGGCTCATCTCTGCCATATAATCATCGCAACACAGAGTCGCTCTGATGCCCTTATGTTTATTTGCCACAATAGACATTCCGAGCCCTGTCCCGCAGACAAGGATCAAACGATCACATTCTCCGCCCTCCCTCCCTTTAAGTGCTTTAGCAGCAAAATCAACATAATCAACTTTTTCATCTGGGCCGCAGCCGTAATCTTTAAAGGGGATGTTATTTTTATCAAGATAACTTAAAATGCCATTTTTTATTTTAAAACCAGCATGGTCGGACGCTAATCCAATTCTCATTCATCCCTCCTTACCTGAACTATTCATAAAAATTGCCAATGATGTACTCAAAAAAACCAATATCTAATTTTATCATTGGCACTTTTTACCTTTCAGGCGAGCCGATCTTACCCCATCTACTTCGTTGCAGCGGATTCGCGGTGAAGTACCACAGCTTCATCCCCTGCGCCTCGTATCTACGACAACCTCTACTCATGAATAATTCACGTACTCTTGAACTATTCATAAAACGTGAATATCCTAAGTTCATCTTGATTATTTATGGATAAGTTTTTCTGCCTGGGGAAATACATCGATAGCCTTTTGTATTAATGGATCGCTCTTTCTGAAAACCTTCATTCCCTCTTCAATGCCCCAGATCGAGGAGAAAATCTCCCGCTCAAGCTCACGCTTTAACTCATCCTTGGATTCCTCAAAATCCTCAGGTTTAAAAGAAATGCCAACTTCTTCCAGATGAGCTTTAAAGTCCTCAAATACACGGAAATTTACTTCAAAGCTTTTGTCGATAATTTTATCTTTCATCAATTCCCGAGAAAGAGAAGTCTGTTTTTCCGCAAATTTCCTTCCATAAGAAAAAACTGCTCCCCGTAATAAAAACATATAAGTCAAAGGTTTATAGGAAAATTCCACTTTATAATCGGGAGATATCCCCCCCTGCCCCATGACTTTTCTTCCCCTTTCTGTGTACTTCACCTCACGCTCTTTAGGCACATCTCTTTTCAGGCTGTAATCTTCCAAGTAAGTATAGTCACGCTGAATCGATCTTCCGCTGGGAGTATAATATTTCGCTGTTGTTATGGCTACGGCTGCTTCCTCAGATAGGGGAAATACTGTCTGCACCAAGCCTTTTCCCCAAGAATCCTGACCAATTATCAATCCCCGGTCATGGTCCTGAACCGCCCCGCTTACTATTTCTGGAGCGCTGGCAGTTCCCTGGCTAATGAGAATGATCAAGGGAATATGCTCATACTGATCATTAAGGGAGGCCCGGAATTCCTGGGAATAATACTGCTTTCTCCCCCGGATAGAAACGATCATGTCTCCTTTGGGTAAAAATTCATCTGTGATCTCAAGCGACTGAATAAAAGTGCCGCCCCCATTTCCCCTGAAATCAAGGACCAGCTTCTGCATGCCGAGCTTTTCCAGTATTGCCATTTTCTCGCGAAATTCCTTAGTCGTGGTCTCAGCAAAATTCCGGATAAAAATATACCCTATATTATCCTGGAGCATGAAGGCATAGGGAACACTGTAAAGGGGAATCTCTGCTCTGGTTATAGTAATATCCATGGGCTCATCCAGCCCTTCCCGAGCAATGGTTATCGTTATCTTTGTCCCTTTTTTCCCTCTTAATTTCTGCATCGCCTGGAAACTTGTTATGGGCTTGGTGCTTTCCCCTTCAATATGAGAGATCACATCACCTGGCTGGATTCCCAACCGATATGCCGGTGTGCCTTCGAGGGGAGAAATCACCTTCAGCAGATCAGCATATTTCTGGATCATTATGCCCAATCCGAAATATTTTCCTTTGTAATCCTCTCTCAGGGTTGACAGATCCTTGGGATTTAAAAAATATGAGTGAGGATCGAGTGTGAGTAAAATTCCTTTTATCGATGAAAATGCCAATTCTTCATGGTCAACTTCTTTATAATAGTTTCCCTCAATAAGAGGAACTATAGCTGATATTTTTTTAAAAGATTGAGACCATACATCCCCGTCCCATACATGAGGGTGAAAAAAAACAAGGATCATTATCAAAGAAAGAAATATCTTCTTTTTCATAACATTTTCACAATTTTAAATTTTACCAGACCCCCTCGGGATTGTAAAGTTCTTGTTGACTTATCTCCCATGAATAGTTATATTTTCCAAGCACTAAAATTCGAGAAAAAAGAAATGTTTGGCAGTATTGGAGTCCCTGAACTACTGGTCATCTTCACAATAGCTCTGCTTATCTTTGGCCCAAAAAAGCTTCCTGAAGTGGGTAGATCGATCGGCAAGGCATTACGTGAATTCCGCAAGACTTCTGATGAAATAAAAGATAAGATCGAAGAGGAAATCCAGGCAGAAGAATTCAGGGATATAAAAAAAGACATAAATGATACAATTAACCTAAAAGGCGAAACAGAGACTAAAAAAACAGGTCAAGACAACAAAGAAGAGATCAAGAAGGGCACAAAAGGAAATGAGGAAGGGAAAAAAGTCTCCTGACAGGATGACCTTTCTTGAACATCTTGAAGACCTGCGCAAAAGAATCTTCTATTCTTTTATAGCTGTTATGGTAGCGGTTATCCCTGCCTGGTTTTTCAGTAAATTCTTGTATAAAATTCTGGCCCTACCGGTTACACAATTACTGCCCGAAGGAAAAAACCTCGTATTTACTTCCCTTACAGCTCCTTTTATGCTCTATATGAAAGTCTCTTTCCTGGCTGCCGTTTTAGCCACTGCCCCATTTCTTTTCCTGCAAGTCTGGTATTTCGTAGCCCCCGGTCTTTATAAGAAAGAAAAAAAACATGTGGTGCCTTTTGTCTTGTTCACCTCATTCTTTTTTATGGCTGGTGCTGTTTTTGCTTATTTTATAGTTTTCCCATTTGCCTGTAAATTTTTCCTGGGAATGGGAGCTGATTTTGATGCTATGATAACGGTTGATCAGTACTTCAGTCTAGCTCTGCGCGTTATCTTGGGAATAGCCTTGGTCTTTGAACTTCCTACCCTGGTTTTTTTTCTGTCTAAAATGGGGATAATCACAGCCCGCTGGATGATAAAATATTTTAAGTATGCCGTACTATTAATTTTTGTCATTGCTGCTATTATTACTCCAACTCCAGACATGATCACTCAGAGTATAATTGCTTTTCCCATGCTCGGACTTTACGGTTTCAGTATTCTCATCGCGTTTATAGTGGGGAAAAAACGAGAAAAAAAGAAAAAAAAATCTGAAGAAGACCTGGCAGGATAAAATCTGGATTTAAAATGAAAATTATTGGCCTCACAGGAACAAACTGCGCCGGGAAAGGAGAGGCGGCAGAATTTCTCAAAAAGAAAGGCTTTGCTTACTTCTCTCTCTCCGACCTTATTCGGGA
>CBFDDY010000153.1:0-6018 GCA_965603705.1 uncultured bacterium
TATTTATTTTCCAATTCAAAAGGTTCAAACGGTTTACCCCCCAACTCAAAAAATTTACCGAAAAATTCCACGAACTGAAGCCGCATTGAATGGACAAAGCCACCAAGAAAGCTGATGGCCAGATTAAAAATATGCCCTCCAATAAATATCAAGGCAGCAAAAAGCCAGCCTACCCATGGTATACCTAAAGCAGTCTGGCAAAGAGTATTTACTACCATGGCAATAACTGTGGTTGCCAGCCCCAGAGCCAAAAGGCGTGAATAAGAAAGCACATCTGCAAGATAGCGTGATATATCATACAGTTTGTATAAACCACCAAAAAACCTGGAAATGGGATTGCGGCTGGGAGAAGCAAAAAACACAATTCCTGAGGCACCCGCAAGCGCCATAAAACCCCATACTGGCTTTTTAAGGAGCAGATAGAGAACAAGGCTCGGCAACAAGATCAACCATCCACCTTGAACAAAAAAAGCATCTAAGTATTTTTTGTTTTTTATATACGTGATCATCTTTAAAAAAGTCCCAAACCACACCTGAATAAATCCGAGAACTAAAGAAAGAATGAGAAAGGGCACTGGATCTGCTAAAGGATCTATGACCATTAACTTTGGAATAGGAAAACCAAACCAGCCGCCGACCATAGTCCCAATAATAACATTAGAAACTCCCACAATAGCAAAGAGTATTAAAAAATTTCTCAGCCCTCCCCTAGGTTTAGCAATTTTGATATAAAGCAGACTAAGAATAGTAACCAGCAAGCCATACCCTGCCTCACTAACTGTTAATCCTAAAAAAACAAAAAAGAAAGGTGCAAAATAGATGGTAGGGTCTAAAGATCCTTTAGCAGGAAGCCCGTAAAGCTTTGTCACAATTTCAAATGGTTTTACTGCAGAAGGATTTTCAAGAACAACAGGCGGGGTTTCATCTGGAAGTGGGGAGCGAAAAAAGTATTCAATAGATTCTGAATAAGGTTTCAGTTTAGCCTTTAACCGCTTAATGTCCTTTATCTGGATCCATCCTTCCAAATAAAATATCGATCTAGTTTCTCCAGCAAGTTGAGAAAACCTTTGTTTATTTCTCTCATTTAACAATCCATCATAAACGAGCATAAGCTTTTCTTTGTGCATCAAACCCAGTTCCCGCGCTTCCTTGTCAAGCTGGATGACCTTGTTTTCGCCCTGCTTGATCTCCTCACCAATTTTTCTCATTATATCGGTAACCGTATCAGATTTTTCCGCTCTTTTCATAGTTGACTCAGTGAAATAATAAGGAATATACGATATTTTTTTGAAGGATTCTTCAAAGGCCTCTTTCTTCTCCCTCAAATATATTATTAGAAGAAAAACTTCCCTTTTCCCTTGCTGAATTATACTAAACCACAACTCTTCCTCTTCCTGAATTTTTCTAAGATTTTCTACCTCTGACAAAGGAATAGTACCCAAGCGAAATTCTGTATATCCATTTAGCTGAACCAATTTAATTGGGATGTCCAGGTTTTTAAAAGGCTTTAATAGAGCTTTTTCTTTGCTTAGATATTTATTACTTGAGATAATATCGTTCTTTTCTCTCTCCAAACTCTCTGCCTTTTCAATAATAGGAGTATAATTGGATTTTATTATTTTTTTCCTTTCAGGCTTTGACAATTTAGGTTTTTTCATCAATATCTTCTCAGCAAGGCCTTTCTTTTCCCCCTGTGAAAGGAAGTCAATTGTATGAGAGAGTTGAAATAAACGATGGTCGAGTTTGGTATCCTCTGAAGATGGAGAGTTCAGTCCAAGTGCAGCATAGTCTGTTTTTTCTATCTGGATGATTCCTTCTTCCTGTAAAGAAGAAAAAACATTCATTTTTATATTTGCATTGCCAATGATCTGGACTTTGTTTATTTCAGCTATAGCCATTTGTCAAATTTCTCTATTCTCTAAATAACGATTTATCTTTTCAGATGTCTTTTTTATAGATTTTTTCTTCAATCCCGCTGTCTTTTTTCGCAGATTTAAAGCTTCATCACTAGCCTCTTTCTTTATTTTATCTGCTTCCTTATAAGCTTGCTTGATCATAGAATCCATCTTTCCCGCAGCCTTTTTTTTGGCATCAGTAATTATTTTTTCCTTAATTTTTTCGGCTTCTTTCTGTGCTTCCTCAATAATCATTTGGGACGTACTCTCATGTGCATCCTCTATATCCTTCTGAGCTTGTTCTTCAGTCTTTTGTATTTTTTCAAGTGCTGCCAAAGGTGAATTACTTTTTATATCCTTGTCCATATCCCGTCCTTATATAAATAATTCTGTTTAAGAAATTAGCCTGACCTATTCAGGTTAGATAAGATTATACAATATGCTAATTACTTTAAAAAGATGAAATGATATAAAAAATGTATTAACTTACTATACTCTATTTACATTTTGAATCCTAATGATCCTTATAATACTATTTCTTCCGGAGCTCTCAAAGTGCTCAGATCATGTAGTGTCAGCAATTCATTCAACTCAGAAATATCAATAGTAATGAATTTATTGAACTTATCCATAAGCTCATTAACAGCAACTGTCAGTTCCTTTAAGAAATCTGATTGAGTTTCAGTTATCGGTGAAGGGTATCCGCTTACATCCATACCCAAAAACATTAGCATCATAGAATAGGAACCTCCTACAGGACCGCCTCTTAAAGCCATTTCCATTGAACCTCTATACCCTATTCCTTTGGGTGTTAGCTTCTCCTCAAGTAAACTGAATTTTTTATCGAACCTCTTTAAAGCATCATAAGCTTCTGCCGCAATGCCATCTTTTTTTTCAAATTCTTCATTCAACTTATCCAAGCCCTTTCTAATGACTCTTGTTCTGGTAACGGCCAATCCCATTTTTTTGGATAACACAATAAGTTCAACCTGTGAATCACGCTGTGCAGCTCTGTCTTTCTCAGTAAATTCGAACCTCGGATCAGGGTGAACAATCCCTTTCTTTTCTAAGTTATTTCCCCCTACAGAAAGTTCTATTTTATATTCTCCCGGAGATGCCAAAGGAAGAGAAGCCATCCCAAAACCAGTGGGTTTAACCAGCTTGCCCTCCTTGGTCTTATGTACATACTGCAGATTCCAGGTATTTCTCTGCAGACCTGCTTTTTTTCTTAATTTCATTTCATATATCTTTTCTCCCTCTGGATTCGTGATGAAAATCTCAGGTCTTTCTTCTGGTTTATCCTTAAAATAGGTTGTTATAGTCAATCCATAAGGAGGATTTTTCGCAGAGAAAACAGGCCGGCTAAAGGATTCGCGGGAAGTAGAAGCATAAAATTGAGTATCCGGGCGAATACTGAATAAATGCATTTTTGAGTTAAAAACATCATTTGAAAATTCTTGTAACGGGGAAATATCATCCATTATCCAAATACCTCTGCCGTGAGTGCCTATAATCAGATCATTTTCCCGGGGGTGCACTGCAATATCCCGTACTGCTGTGGTAGGCATATCATTTTTTAATGAAAACCAGGTCTGGCCCCTGTCAAGGGAAGCAAATATGCCAAATTCGGTTCCTACGAACAGCAGGTTTTTATTGCAGATATCTTCTCTAATAACATGTACCCACCCAAAAGGAAGGCCACTCTTTATGGATGTCCAGGATTTACCAAAATCATTTGTTTTGTAGAGATAAGTGCTGTAGTCATCCATGCGGTGACCGTCAAAAGCAGCATAAGCAGTTCCCGCCTCAAAGTGAGAAGCTTCTATGCGAGAACACCAAGTGTTTTCAGGTAAGCCGGGAATATTTTCGACCATATTTTCCCAGGCTTTTCCGTCATCCCGGGTAATCTGGACATTTCCGTCATCTGTACCACACCAGATCACGCCTTTTTGTACGGGAGATTCTGCTATGGTTAATATAGTACAGTGGATCTCAGCCCCGGTATTATCCATTGTTATCACTCCCCCGGAATCCTTTTGCTTTTCCGGATCATTTGTAGAAAGGTCGGGGCTTATAATCTCCCAGTTTTGCCCACCATTACGGGTTCTGAATAAATAATTTCCGCCTGTATATACTGTTTTCGGATCATGTGGTGAAATATGAATGGGAGAATTCCAGTTAAATCTATAAACAGGTTCATGAAGGGAGGCTTCAGGCCTAATACCTCTTCCCAGCCCGATTCTTTGGTCCACTCTCGTTAAACCGTTCATCTGATAATTTCCGTAAATAATATTATGGTCAGAAGGATCTGGTTTTACAAAAAATCCGTCTCCCATGACATCCAGTACATACCAATCATCATTTACAATTCCGGCACTGTCATAAGTAGCACTTGGCCCCCCCCATACTCCATTGTCTTGCAGCCCACAGAAAACATGGTATGGCTTTTGAAAATCAAATCCTAGCTGGTAGACTTCTGCTACCGCCATGTGATTAATAGGATGCCAGTTTTTCCCTCCGTCATAGGTGATATCAATACCACCGTCATTTCCATCGATCAGATGTTTAGGATTCTCCGGATCTATCCAAAGGGCATGATGGTCAGAATGAGTTCCGGATGAGATCGCCTTAAACTTTTTCCCCATATCTTTTGAAATATAAGCTCCCCCTGAAAATACATAAACGACTTTATCATCGCTGGGATCTATCCGAATCTGGCTGTAATAAAAAGGCCGGAAGTTTACGGTAATAAAAGTTTTATTAGCACAAGTACGTTTCCAGCTTTCTCCTTTATCCTCTGAGCGCCAAATCCCCCCATCTTTGTGCTCGATGAGAGCATAAACTACATCAGGATTGCTGCGCGAAACTGCTAAGCCAATACGTCCCAAAACTCCCTCGGGAAGTCCTTTGACTAATCGTACCCAGTTTTCTCCCCCATCCAAAGACTTATAAATGCCGCTGCCTGGCCCCCCGCTGTAGAAAAAATAGGGAAAACGCTGATAATCCCAGGCTGCTGCATAGAGGATCTTACCATCCGAAGGATCAATGGCAAGATCTGCTATTCCTGTGTTTTTATTTATATAAAGAACTTTCTGCCAGGTTTTGCCTCCATCCGAAGTTTTATATACTCCCCGTTCTTCATTGGGTCCCCAGAGGTGTCCCTGAGCTGCTATATATACGATATCCGGATTATCAGAATCGATCACAATACGACTGATGTGGCGGGTATTTTTTAATCCCATATTCTTCCAGGTTTTTCCGGCATCGTTTGTTTTGTAAACTCCGTCTCCTATGGTGACACTATTCCTGGTAGTAGCTTCACCACTACCGACCCACACTATATCCGGGTTAGATTGACAAATGGTAACATCCCCTACTGAAACTGTGCTTTCTTTATCAAAAACCGGGTCCCAGGATATGCCGTTATTTTCAGATTTCCATACTCCACTTGGCCCCATAGCAGCATAAATGATCCAGGGTTTTGATCCGACAACATCTATATCAACAGTTCTGCCTCCCATATTGGCCGGCCCGACATTCCTCCACTCGAGTTTCTCAAATAGTTTATCTATCTGCTCTGAGCTCTGGGAAAATCCTGTCATAATCATGCTAAATAAAAATATAATTATACATGCTAAAAACTTAAGACGTGGTCTATTCATTGATGCCTCCTTAAAGAATCAGACTTCCTATACTGTTTATACATTACCTAAAAATTTATTTCCACATTTCTTGTCATTTTCTCCCCTTAGGCATATTTACGCAAAAATGATTATGCTAAGTTGTACAGGATGGACACCGGTAAGTCCCTGCGAAAGACAGGGATTTCCCCCAGCGGGGAAATCCCTTCCTGTCCTCACAACGCTCTCCTCGAGATTCTCTCGAGGAACCATGCCCGCGTTGTTCCGGATGGCTTTCTCCGGGATTTACCAGTGTCCATTCTAGCTCTTAACCTGAATTATTCATAAAAATTGCCAATGCCTTATTCAAAAAACAATAACTTATTTTAGCATTGGCACTTTTTACCTTTCAGGCGAGCCGATGTTACCGTAGATACAAAAAAGCGGGAAAAAGAATCAGGTCAATTGATTAAGAAAACCGTGAGCAAGGATGAGCGGGCATG
>CBFDDY010000154.1:0-6008 GCA_965603705.1 uncultured bacterium
ATTCCGTCCAGGAGCGACCGGTATACTGACTTGGGGAATTTTTATACCTAGGATTTCACATGCTTCTTGAGATTCCAAGCCTAAACGGTCATATTTTTTTCCCTGTTCCCACTGCTTTAACTGAATTACCAAATCTATCTTTGATTTATTACATACAGTCCTACTTCCAAATATATGTTTTATATTAATAATGCTTAAACCCCGAATCTCCATAAAGTTAAGGCTAAGAGAAGGGGCCCGGCCAATGAGTTTCCCTCCCCCAATCTTTTCAATATGAGTAACATCATCAGAAATAAAACGAGCACCCCGGGAAATCAGTTCAAGAGAACTCTCGCTTTTCCCGATTCCGCTATCCCCTCTAATTAGCAATCCCATTCTGTAAACCTGAAGCAATCCCCCTGATATAGTGATTTCTTCTTTTTTTGACACCTGTTCGGTTGGTAACTTCGGTTTGGACTGGCGGAAAAGATTTTTTATTCTAATTTTTCTTCTTCCTCGCGAATAATTTCCAGAACTGAATAGACATTATCAGCCTTTAATATTTTTTGGATCATAGTATCCGCCTTACGAACAAGATGAGCAATTGCAGCTAAAACCTGAAGATTCAGACTGGGATTATCAGGTGAAGATACTACTAGAAAAAAAATACTCGAAGGCGTTCCATCTGGTGAATTAAAATCCGCTCCTTTTCGGGAGACTGCCAGCATGACAAGAGGATTATTGGCCAATTTTATCTTACAGTGTGGAATAGCCACCCCATCACCAATAGCTGTACTCCCTAATCTCTCCCTCTGGAGCAATTTTTCGTACAGTTCCTTATCCTTGCTGATTTTGTTCTTTTTTTTCAAGAAATGAACCATCTCTTTAAGAACATTTTCCATATCCTGGTGTTCTAACTCAGGAATAACCATATCCTGTTTTAGTAAATTAGAAATTTTCAATTTTCTCTCTAATATATTTTATTCTGGTTCGATCAGCCCAATATTTCCATCTTTTCTGCGATAGAGGAAAGCCCATTTTTCAGACGAAAATTTCCGAAAAACAAAGGCATCTTTCTTACTGGATTCAAACAACATCAGGGCCTCATCAATCGAGATGGGCTTTAAATAAAAATTACCGCTTCTTATCACTCGCTTTCCCTGCTCTTGACTCTCGGGAGCAGAATAAAGGCCGCTGATTTCATTATTTTTTCTCCTTTTCCTCTTTCTGAGTTTTTCCTTCTCTTTTTTAACCCGTCTTTCAATATTATCAAAAACAACACCCAAGGAACTCAACATATCCTGTGTTTCTTCCTCTGCATTAATAGTGGCCCCTTTGATCTTTATTTTGACCTCTGCTTTATTCCTGTATTTCTCAAGCGACAGAACAATCTTCACTTCAACTGCATATCCCAGTAATTTTTCTATGGTCTCTA
This sequence comes from uncultured bacterium, assembly GCA_965603705.1. Taxonomy (GTDB): domain Bacteria; phylum Acidobacteriota; class Aminicenantia; order Aminicenantales; family Aminicenantaceae; genus JAUVXM01. The sequence goes on from CBFDDY010000154.1 coordinate 1,415, forward strand.
CACGCTTTTTGCAATATTCTTCCACTTCAGGGGAAATTGTTGTATGCCTAGAAGTAAAATTAATATTCATCAAGATCCCTCCATCCAGTATTTTCGTTTCCTTATATGAGATGGGGGAATTGACAATTGTTTTCTGTATTTCGCAACTGTCCGGCGGGCAATCTTCAAATTTTCTTTTGCTAAAACATCCCCGACCTCTATATCACTTAAAGGCTTTTCTCTGTCTTCCTTCGCAACCAGTTTTTTAATCCTCTGTTTGACTCTTAATGACGATATTTCTTCCCCAAAATCTCCAGTCAAAGATTTATGGAAAAAATATTTAAGAGGAAAAACTCCCCTCGGAGTCATAATATGTTTGTTTGCCACAACCCTTCCGACTGTTGATTCATGCACTCCAATAACCTCAGCTACTTCAATCAATGTTAAAGGCTTAATATAATCCAGCCCATTTTCAAAAAAATCCTTTTGTTTATCTACTATCAATTTAGCGACTTTGAATATGGTGCTATTTCTATGGTCAAGACTTCGCAAAAACCATAATGCCTTCTTAATTTTATCTTTTAAATATTGACGAGCTTCAACATTTTCTTCAGATGCTTTAGCCAGAAGTTCTATATAGAATCTATTTATTTGTAAATTGGGAACACCTTCATCACTCAATGTGATCCTATATTCATCATCTTCTTTAGTTACAACTATGTCCGGAATAATATAAAATGTCTTCTCCTGACTGTATTTTCTTCCAGGCGTAGGATCCAAACTTTTAATAACATCAATGTGGAATCGTGCTTCAGTGAGTGAAAGATTCAATTTCTTACAAATTTCAGAAAACTTGGATTTTTCCAGAAGGGATAGCTCTTCCTTAACAATTCTGCGGGCTATCTCATCTTTAATCTCAAAATAATCAATTTGGGTTAAAAGCACTTCTTGTAGAGTAAGGCTTCCGACTCCGATCGGATCAAACTGTTTGATCTTCTTCCGAATCCCTTCAATATCATCCAGAGAAGCACCCGTTTCTTTGCTTATCTCTTCTAAAGATACCGTTAAATATCCATCCTCATTTACATTACCAATAATATATCTGGCGATTTCTTTTTCATCATCATTAAAAAACGTTAGATTTGCCTGCCAGTTCAAATGATCCCAGAGTGTAGTACTCTTAGAAACAAAGTTTTCATAAGCAGGCGCTTCTTTTTTTTCAATAGAATAGGACCGAAATCGATTATCAAAATACTCCTTGAAATATTTTTCAAAGTCTTTGTCATCATCGATCTGTAATGGATCATCCAAATCTTGGGTTTTATCCTTACCCTCTTTTTCTTCTAACTGGTTATCCCTCCCATTCTCATCAGCGGTTTCTTCCTTTACTTCAAGCATGGGGTTTTTCGATAGTTCTTCATCAATAATTTCAATAAGCTCTAGATTTGTCAAAGGCAAGAGTTTTATTGCTTGTTGCAGAGCAGGGGCAAGTACAAGTTTTTGTACTTGCTTTTGATGTAACTGTTGTTTTATAAACATTCACTCAGCCATATTATACCATTAATACAGTTAATTAAGGTCAAATTCTTCACCTAAGTATGCACTCTTAACTTCAGCTGATGCTACCAGTTCAGCTGGAGTTCCTGTTTTTAATATCTCGCCCTTACTGATAATATAAGCTCGGTCAGTAATTTTTAATGTTTCCCGCACACTGTGGTCAGTAATTAGCAAACCAAGTCCTCTTATCCTTAAGGATAAAATTATCTCCTGAAGATCTGAGATGGCTAGAGGGTCGATTCCTGTAAATGGCTCATCCAGAAATATATATTCCGGGTCTGTTATCAAGGCCCTGGCTATTTCAAGCCTTCGTCTCTCTCCTCCTGATAGAGTATATGCTTTTGCCCCCGCCAATTTCTCAAGTCCGAATTCCTGTAAAATATTTTCCACCCTGCCATTCGTCTGGGAGGAATAATCTCTTTTCATCTGATCAATAGAAAGAAGGTTGTTAAGCACACTCATTTTTCTAAAAACAGATGGCTGCTGAGGAAGCAGACATAAACCCTTTCTTGCTCTGATATACATGGGAAGGTTAGTGATCTCTTCGCCATTCAAAAATATTTGCCCGGAATCACGAGAGATAAGCCCGAGGATCAAAGAGAATGTAGTTGTCTTTCCTGCTCCATTTGGGCCTAATAAACCTACGATCTCACCCTTTCTCACCTTAAGTGAAATTCCGTTGACAACAGTTCTCCCATGATAAGCTTTTCTCAATTTTGTTGCTTCTATATACCCTTTCATCTTTTACTATTTTATAATTGTTTCAGACCTTTTTTGATCTTGATTTTCGATAAAAATTTTACCATCGCCCAGGGAAAAAGTCAATTTGTCGCCCTCTGTTTTCCCCTTGTCCTTATCTATTAAAACCGGATCTCCTAACAAGACGATCATCTCTTTCCCCAGGTTATACCTCGCCTCTTTTCCCCGACCTTCATATGTGTTTTGGATTATTATAACATCAGAATAGGCCAAAATATTTAACAATTCAGCACTTTCCTGATGAAGAGATACTGAAAGAGATTGAGCTCGGAGTTCGGTATCTCTTACATTTAATTTGCAGTCTGTCTTGTAGATGATGACCGATTCAACCGGTTTAAACTCCATTGAATCAGAGGAAATTTTGATTTTTTCTTCAGTATCCTTGTTTTTTGGCATATATGAAAATAAAGACTCAACAGATTCTTCACATTGAAATTTCCCTGTATCATTAAACAGGGTAAGTTTGCTTGCATTCAGCCTATCATTTCCTTGCCAGGCCTTTACATTTTTTTCGAAGTAAAAACACTGCTTTTTGTCAATATACTTCATTTCTCCTGCTATGATAAAAACCGGCTGGTCTTTTGAAAAAAAACCGATAGAATTAGCTTGGCCCTCGACAGGATATAGTATCACCGTAATCCCATCCCTGGCAAATAAATTATCATTATCAAAACCAATATCGATCTCTCCAGCAGAAACTCTAAACTCTGATGACTGGATTATTGCTTTTGAAAAATCATTACCCTTGACTTTAAGATGATTTTTTTTCCCTCCAATAATTAGATAATCACCCTGAATAATTCTTCTGCCTTTTTTATTTTTCTTCTGTTCACTCATCCTGACCTTTTCCTTAGCATTAAATCTGCTTAATACACCATCCTGCTTAAAATTACAGAATAAGGACTCGGCCCGGATTTCCGATGAACTTCCGGAAGCTGTGATATTTAAAAAACGACAATTTCCCGTAGCTTTCATATTTTTAATCTGAAAGGCATCCTTATAGTTCATAATAAATATCTCTTTCGCTTCGATTTCGCGTTTTTCAGCTGCTGACATAATAGAATCATTATCTCCAAGTTCAGGGAGCTTTTCTTCAGAGATCAAAGATAAAAAAACATTTCCTTCTAAAAATATTGTGTTAATATTTTCACTGTCATGAAAAAAGTCAAACTCCATTGTGTCTGCCTTTATTTGGCTTTTTCCATAGTCAAGCACAACCTCACCCTCAATTAAACCTCTTTTCTTTTTGTGTGAATAATTCAATTTTTTTCCGGAAATAAGCAGGGGAATATCCGATTTGGCATCTAAACTCAATTCCAGCTTAACATCTTTTGAAAGCACTAATTTTTCCTTTTTCACTTCAAAATTGACTGTCTTGGCTGAACCTGAAATATCTTCTGAAGAAAACACAACGCCACGGTTACTTTTTATTGTGTCCGTCTCAGCTTCATATTCAAATAATGAAGATTTAACGACTAAGTCTTTCAATTTTATAATTGAATTTCCAGTTAAACGAAATTGGGTGGCTTCTTCATTATGAATGACTTCATCACCAGAAAAGTAAACATTCTGTTCATCAACCGACTTTAAAAAAGAAATTTCAACATTACCCTCTAGATGATACAAGCCGTCCTCTCCAATATAATATCTATCAACTTTAACTCTTCGGCTTAGTTTTCCTTTTTTATCCTCAAAATACAAAACGTTTTCTTTGTTTTCTACTTTTTGTTTTACAAGTTCTCCCTTAGAAGGGGTGATCTTTATCCTCTTTTTTGAATGAGACAAAAAATTCATGGCAATTACCACCAAAACAAACAGAAGAAAAACCACTATGAAATATTTTATAAGTCTGGTAAGTGATATTTTTTTCTTCTTCATTACACTTATAGTATACTCCAATATTGCCCGAATCTAAATAGCCTGAATTATTCATAAAAGATGAAATTCGGGTGTGGCTTGTGCTCGCTTCAGATTTTTAACGCCATTACTCTTCGTTTTTCTCGACTGCTGCGCAACTCCCCCCGTCCGTGGGTCAAACATGCTCCCAGCCCGGCTGCGCCGGGTTCCCTCGAAAATCTCATCAGAAGGCTAAATCTTCAATGTCGCTTAATCCATACCCTCAGATTCATCTTTTTCTTATCTGCTTATTTTCTATTTATTATTCATTATTGCGATAAGATTCCTCTTCATACTATTTAATTTTATGTAATTTTTATTAAATAATAAGAGGAAAGCCATTTTTTGCCAAAAGAGCGGTAAAAAGAATCAGGTTAATTGATTAAGAAAACCGTGAGCAAGG
>CBFDDY010000155.1:0-5912 GCA_965603705.1 uncultured bacterium
GTCAACAAAGCCCGCGAGATTCTAAACAAAGATGTTTATTTTGTTTTCGGCGGCTTCCATCTGATGCAAAAATCTCAGGCCCAGATACAAGTTATTATCAAACAATTCGAAGCAGCTGGAGTAGTCAAATGCGGGGCCACCCACTGTACCGGCGACAAACAGATCGAGTGGTTTAAAGAGGCTTATGGCGATGATTATGTTTCAATGGGAGTGGGCAAAATAATAAAGATCGTTATATAAATAACACTCAGATTCCACAACAAATAATGCGCCCTAAGGGCCTTTTATTTATCAAAAGGGGCAACAGCGCGGCAATTCTATTTTCTGTGGCCTGCTATTCTTTTTATCCCATCCAGAAGCATATCCACTTCTTTATGGGTGATATATATATGAGTGGAAACCCGGCAGCCATATGTGCCTTTTTTACTGCTCCCTACAGTGCGTATCACAATATTATATTTCTGTCTGACAAATTCTACAATATCCTTAGGCTCGACTCCTATGATTGAAAAAGCTGTCAAGCCGCCGCTAATATAGGGATCCTGAGAAGTGTGCAGTTTTGCTCCCGGAATCTTTTTCAATTCCTGTTTAAAATGCCCGGCCAAAGACTTTATTCTTTTCTCGATCCGTGCTTTGCCAATATAATTCTGAAAGTTAACTGCCTCACCCAAGGCAATACCAAGCGCATCAGCTCTTTGTCCCAGTGTTTCATATTTCCGGGCGGTTTTGCTGCTCCAACCAGAGGTGACGATCGAAGGCCAGAGCCTGTCCTGAACCTCTTTGCGTACATAAAACACGCCAACTCCGGTAGGCGCTCCCAGCCATTTATAAGGGCTTGTAGCAAAAAAATCGACTCCCAGCTCCTTCATATCCAGATCCAGCATCCCTATCCCATGGGCACTGTCAGCTACAACTAAAAGGCCTTTTTCATGAGCCATCTTGCACAGCTCTTTAAGGGGGGATATCAGTCCGGAAATATAGACTGTATGGCTAACACTTATTACCTTAGTTTTCGGGGATATCGCTTTTCTAAATCCGTCGACAAATTCATCAACACTTTTAGGAGGGAGTCCAATGGGAACCTCTTTTATCTTAATACCGAAGCGCTCTTCCTTGATCTTCCAGGGATGAGTTCCCCCGGGATGCTCCATACTCGAAATCAAAACCTCATCTCCCTCTTTCATATCCAACCCATTAGCTACAAAATTCATGCCTTCTGTTGTATTATGGACAATCGCTACTTCATCTGGAGAGGCATTGATAAACTCTGCCACTTTGGAGCGCACTTCTTCTTTTTTGCGGGGTAAATAAGTATAAGCATCGACCGGGCTTGTAGCCTGCACTTTAAATGTTTTCATAAGAGTATTAAATACCGGTTGGGGCATAGGGCCGACTGTGCCGTTATTCATCATTATAAGCCCGTCCTGGAATAAAAATTTATCCCTGATAGCATCCCAGTACACTCCGTCCGGCGCTTCATCCTGGACATAGTTCTGGTTTAAGGTTTTGATTCCCTGGTATATAGAAGCATTCAACTTATCCAAAGCAGTTACAGATAAAGCAGAACCGGCAACCATATACTTGACAAAATCTCTCCTTGTAAGATTTCCCATTAAAGCCTCCTTTTTAGACTTCTACTTCTTTTATCTTTATTTTTTTCAAATCCATATTGCCCAAGCCGCATTTGTGAGCATGAGTTATCTGTGTACAGTCTTCAGCTTTGACATCCCAGAGGGTTGTACAAAAAGAATCCACGGCAACCCGGTCAACACCGGCAATTATTTTTTGCGGTTTATTAAGCTCGCCCGGCCCCATCGGTCCGTTTGTAATGATAAATTCTGTAGCATCTACTATACAAAGGTCAGGTTTAACGGCTCTGTTTAAATCAACAATACAGTAGTCCAGGTGTCGGATGGCATTTATATCGGTCGTCCAGTCTTTCTGATGAAAATTCGAACGGTTATGAGTAGGGAAGTTAATACCCATGAGGTTTTTCATAGTACCGGTAAATTTGTTTCCGGCATGGTCTTTGGTAATGGGCATATCAATAAAAACATCATTGTTATAGAGTTCTTTTATTATCATGGCATCTTTAATTGCCGTACCGTCAGGTATCTTTACCTGCTTGAATAGGGCTTCTTCTCGTTCGACCAACTTTAAATTTGCTCCTTCCTCTTTCAGAATCTTTGCCATTCCGGTCGATTCCCAGTTTTTTTCACCAAGCCAGGACAGAACATTTACTTCTGCAGCCCCGGCTTTTTTACACATCTGGATCACTGCCCGCACGATTTCCCGCTTAGTAAAAGTTCCCGGATGCCATCTTTGGACATTAGGCAGTAATGCCACTTTGGAGCCTTTGGATACGATCTTGTCTATCCCGCCCAATAATTCAACCGCTTTAAATGTACTTTTATAATAGTCAGTACCGGTTACAACGGTTAAATCCGCAAGCTGTCCCTCAAAAAAATAAGTGCTACCAACTCCAGTTCTATCCTGAGCTAGAAGGCTTCCGCCTATTGCTGCAGTCAAACCAAGCTTTGCACTTTGTTTGAAAAATTCTCTCCGCCCAAGCTTTTTTTTCATAATTCCCTCCTTAAAATTCTTTTGTTAATATATATGCAAAAATAGTACAACAGAAAATAAAAAAGTTCAATCAAGCTGATAATTTACTTTTCCTTTTGAGGATGATACTTCCCTCCTCTACGCCGATATCACGGGCAATAACATGGCATTTTGCTTTTAAAAGAAAAAAAATCGGGAGGTTTTCATCCGAAAGCCCTTCGTAATTGCCCTGCCCTTTGCTGATAATTAGGTCAGCTTTACTCAAGATATCCAAAAATTCCAGATCGCACATTCCCGGTATAGTACCGGGACCATCACATCCGGAGGAGATTATCTCAGCAGCTTTATCAATTCCCGCTGCTATAGCATCTGCATGGACCGCATCATTTATTATGGGCTTTTCCCGGACAACATAAGTAACTGGCTTCCGTATCTCTTCAATAAGGATCCGGTCAAACACAGTCTCCCCGGCATTATCACCAAGATAGATAATCTTTTTTGCCCTATCCAGAGCAAGCCTGAATTCCTTATAATCATCTATGGTCAATCCCCCGGCAAGAATTTCTCTTACATCCTTTTCCAGATTGAATTTCTTTGCTATACCAAAATCAATAATATTTCCGGCAATTGCCATCTTTGCAGCAGTCAGGAGAGAATCATCTGAATTCGCGACTATTTTTTTAAATTCCGGATACAGAGTAAGCGCCTGTTTAGTACATTTCTTTTTGAGTTCATAATAAGGGTCCTCAACTCCTGTATATTCAGCAATGATCTTGTATATTCCCCTCCCGATCTCAGGCGGGCTTACCCCAAACGGCACTCCGGAAAGATAAGAACTTACAGCAGTCAATATTTTCCAAATATCTTTCTCATCCGTAAGTATCATCCGGGAAGTTTTTAACGCCTGTGTGAAAAAACAGGGATAACAGTCCATATATGCGCGCATATGTTCTCTCCTTACTTCTGGCCATCCTTGATTATTTCCCGGTGGCAGCGAAATGCGATCTCCGGCAGACTGTTAGGATGGAAATAGCCAGCATCCATAGAATCTGAACCAGATTGCAAGTTTCCCCAGACTTCCATACGGTATCCAATTATTATTACCCGCTTATACAGGGATGACTCCTGAGAATAGACTCCGATCAATTCAGAGATATTCCCATCCAAGCCAGTTTCTTCCTTAAGTTCCCTGAGGCAGCCCTGCTGCGGAGTTTCCTCGATCTCTATAAAACCGGAGGGTAGGCCCCATTTCCCTTTTCCCGGCTCTACTCCTCTTTGCACCAGCAGGATCTCGCCTCGTTCATTCTGAACAAAGGCAGCTGAACAGGGCAAAGGATTTTCATAATGAATCAATCCACAGGCAGGGCAGACCTGTCTTTTTCTGCCTTCAATAGTCTTATCCAGCATTTTGCTGCTACATACCAGACAATATTTTCTCATAACAGATATCGATACAGATGATACTTAGAAAATGTTAAATAGTAAATAGTGAGACTGGATACGTATTTTTGGGGAGGTCCTGGTATTTGTCCCGGGAAATTGGATATAATATATTTAGTCGGAGGCAAAGATATGATAGATACAGATAACCTGACAAAACTTTCTCCCTTAGAATTTACAAAATCCCTTAAGCAAGAAAATATATCCCGTTTTTATTTTGTATATGACCCTGAGAAACAAAGAGTTAAAAGCTCCCACCCGCAATTACAATCAATCGCAAAATTTATCCAAAATGACAAGCGTGATTTCATGAAACATGAAGGAGCATTCTTCCAGGTCACCCGGCAGCACGGCATATTACAAGGCGCTTTTATCCACCGGACAAACCGGGGGCAGGCAGCGGGGGGTGTCAGGTTCTGGCATTATAATACCGTAGAAGATTATTTACGGGACGGGCTCCGTCTGGGAAAAGGAATGACCCGGAAAAATGCTCTGGCAGGACTGTGGTGGGGAGGCGGTAAGGGCGTTATGGTAAAAAACCAAGACATCGACCAAAATGACCAGGGAATCCGCTCCTCAATATACCGGGAATATGGAAAATTTATCAGCTCCCTTCGCGGCTGTTATGTAACTGCTGAAGATGTAGGGACTAATGTAAATGATATGGCAAATGTTTTTTCCGGGACAAGATTTACAACCTGTATTCCAAAGGAGAAAGGAGGTAGTGGTAACCCATCTGTTCCGACTGCAAGAGGAGTAGTCTCGGGGATGGAAGCCGCCCTGGAATTTTGCGGAAAAGGAAACCTGCAAGGAAAAATAATAGCTGTCCAGGGAATGGGAAATGTCGGAGGCCCGCTAATCGGTTTTTTATTTAATAAGGGAGCAAAAAAAATCATAGCTTACGACACTGATGTAAAACGAGTTGAAAGTATAAAAGATAAATTCCCGGGAAAAGGACTTGAAGCTAGAGCTGTTTCCTCCGATAACATGTCTTTTTTTAAGACAGACTGCGATATTCTCTCCCCCAATGCTACGGGGGGGATTATAAATCCCCGGACCATTCCCCTAATAAAAGCAAAAATAATCTGCGGCGCCGCTAATAATCAGCTTGAAGATTCCCAAAGAGACGATAAGCTGCTTTTTGATAATAAGATTATTTATATTCCGGATTTTTTGACAAATCGAATGGGAATCGTCAATGCAGCAGACGAGCAATACGGCTATGTCAATAATGACCCCCTCTTTGAAAGACACTTAACCCGGGATTGGAAATACTCGATCTATCAAACAAGCATACGCCTTCTAAAAGAAGCACACTCAACCGGTGAACCAACAGCAAAGATCGCCATGCGTACTGCTGACAGACTTTCTCTGGAAAGCCACCCTCTGTTCGGCCATCGCGGCCAGCAGATAATTGGCTCATTAATCGCAGATAAATGGCACCTCGACTCGTGAATAATCCAGGTCCACCTTAACTATCCTGGATTATTCACGAGTTGAGGTTGCTGCAGATGCGAGGCACAGGGTGAGAAGCTGTGGTCCTTCACCGCGAGTACCCTGTAACGAAGTAGTTGCGGTGAGATCGGCTCGCCTGAAAGGTAAAAAAATGGCGATTAAAATGAAAATTACAAACAAGATAATCATTAAAATATTCATTCTCGAAAGAATCTCGTATATCACTGAAAAGAAATTAATAATAAAAACATCGCTATTTTTTTATGAATAGGTCAGACTATTCATAAAAGAGAAAATTCAGGTATGGCTTGTGCTCGTTCAGATTTTTATTTCTCAGAATAATCCAGTATCTCGATCTTTAGTTTCCCGATTATCTCAGAGATAGCGGTCATCATCTCTCTGAACATATTCTCATCCAGATTGCTGTGACCGAATTTAAGGTGGGTGGCATCAGT
>CBFDDY010000156.1:0-5903 GCA_965603705.1 uncultured bacterium
CCCCCGAATAGCGGCGCCAAAGGCCGCTGCCTTACCGCTTGGCTACACCCCAACAAAAAATCTTTTTTTATACTCTTTGCGCGGTAATGTTTTTGTAACAATCACAGAATATCTGCTATTAATCTCCTTAAATGCTTTTTGGGCATTCTTTCTTGTCTTAAATAGACCGAATACAGCAGAACCTGAGCCGCTTACTAAAGACAACTCAGCTTTGTTAGCTTGAAAAAGGCCTTTTATTATTTCTATTTGAGGGTGTAAACTAAATACCGCCTCTTCTAAACTATTTATTAATCCACTGCAATTCCGGTTGTGAAAAAACTTAGTAATTTTACTGCCTTTCTCCTCTGAAGTCAAGGTTTCTGGCAAGTTGGTATAGATGGATGAGGTCGGGATTGAAAGATCAGGAAGTGCCAATACGCAATAATGAACAGGGAGGTCTTCTAAGGGTTTTATTTCATCGCCTCTTCCAGTGCCAAGGCAAAGTCCTCCTGTTAAAAAATAGGGAACATCCGCCCCAAGCCCTTTTGCGAGCTCTGTTAATTCTTCTGGAGTACAGGACAGCTCCCATATCTTGTTTAATGCCAAAAGCGTCATAGCGGCATTACTACTGCCGCCCCCCAGGCCTTTCCCCGGAGGAATTTTTTTACTTGCCTTTATCTTGATCCCATTTGAAAGACCGAGTTTTTGTTTTAAACGCAAAGCTGCTTGGAAAATAAGATTGTCTGTTCCCCAAGAAATAGTGTCATCTGTGCCGGAGAGGTCGATTTTGTCATCTGGTAGCAGATAAAATTCCAAAACATCATAGAAATCTATACTTTGAAATAAAGTGCGAATATTGTGATACTCATCTTTTCTTTTTCCCAGAACTTCTATTCCCAAATTTATTTTTGCAAAAGATTTAACTTGCATCACTTGAATAGAACCTGAATTTCTTCCCATGTTTTCTTTTCATAGTGCTTGAGAAATGCTGTAAAAAAACTGGGATCAGGGCCTGGTTGATTAAAATCCATCTTAAGAAATTTCAGGCGTCCCTGGTTAAGGGGGTGTTTAAAGATCAGACTGTGAGCGATCCGAGTGTTTTCGATAAATTCTTCGACTTCAAATAACAAATCCCCTCTTTGTCCAAAAATGATCCTTCCGCTTTCATCTTTCTTTAGTTCCCAGGAAGAAATTTTATTTTTTTCAGCAGGAGAAGCCGGCCAATGTCCGCTGAATAAAGAAACTAATTCAGAAAGGTTCAGGTTGAAACCTAAGAATTTATTGATTACTTCTTCTTCCTTTCCTTGCCAGAATACTTTTTTGGCAGGAATGGTCAAATATGCGTTTTCGCCGGAGATAATGATTTGATAAAGAGATCTCCCCATAAAATCAGAGGCATCGATCCTGCCAACCGAAGGCAGTATTAGGAGAAATGAGAATTTTATGTTTTGGGAACCCTGCTCATCTGTAATTTTCAGCCTGGCGTATCCTTCAATTTTTTCGATTTGGCCAGGGACTGGAGACAGGAGAATTCGGGGGGGGCTACAAGCAGCAGCTGCCAGGATAATAAGGCAAATTCCTGCTGCTTTATTTATTGTTACCTTTTTTACTTCCCTCTCCAAGGTTAAAGCCATAATCATATGTCTTTATTTTTTTTTGGCTTGAATTCTTTTTTTGGACTTCCGGTTTCTTTTTGTTGCGATCACCGCCGAGATCAAACCCATAATCCTCAGTCTCGATTTTTTTCTTTTTCATTTTTCGTTTTCGTAAAATAGGATAAAGCGGCGATTTCAGTTTTCTCCCAAAACAAGAAAGGTTCGGGTTAATGATCAGCAGTAAAATAAATATCCCAAAAATAATTAAAATCCCGTAAATACTTAGATTCAATTTAATTCCTTGTGACTAATGTTGTTTTTATTTGCCAAGGACAACATTTTTTTAAAGTATTAAGGCAAAATAGTTTTCTAAAAAACTATTGAAACCTTTAAGATTATTCTTTTTCCTCTAAGTCTTCCTGGAAATCTGGAATTCTTGAGACGATCTTTTCTTGCCCGAGATAAAAACCAATAAAAAAGGCGGAAGACGCAAGGGCCATTGTGACAAGCGCTTTAATCAAATTTTTCATCATTTTCGAGTTCTTAAAATAGTTCCCTTTAGATATTCGGATAAATCAAGGAAAAAGTCAACTTTTTTCTAAGCTTCTGAGCCATAAGCAAGAATCCGCAACGCATTGGTATGGATACTGGTAAGTCCCTACGAAAGACAGGAATTTCCTCCAGCGGGGAAATCCCTTCCTGTCCTCACAACGCTCTCCTCGAGATTCTCTCGGGGAACCATGCCCGCGTTGTTCCGGATGGCTTTCTCCGGGATTTGCCAGTATCCATCCTTGCTAACGGCTTTCTTAATCATCCTGAATCATTCATAAAAATTACCGATGTCATATTCAATAAAATAACATCTAATTTTATCGCCGGTACTTTTTACCCTCCGGGGGAGCCGATCTCACCCCATCTACTTTGTTGCAGCTGATTCGCAGTGAAGGACCACAGCTTCATCCCCTGCGCCTCGTATCTGCGGCAACCTCGACTCGTGAATAATCCAGGTAAATTGACCTGATTATTTTTACCGCTTTTCCTTAAAAAAATGAGGGATGCCCTGATAAGATGTTATATAAAGCTGAGGGTATGGATTAAGCGACATTGAAGATTTAGCCTTTTGATGAGTTTTTCGAGGGAATCCGACGTAGTCGGACGCTGAGCATGTCTGACCCACGGACGGGGTGAGTTGCGCAGGCGCCGAGAAAAACGAAGAGGAATGGCGTTAAAAATCTGAAGCGAGCGTATCCATACCCTTAGCTTTATCTAATCCTTATCTGCTTATTTTCTCCTTAGTATTCATTATTGCGATGAGCCATGAAGGGAATGTGGAATATGAAGACTTGACCCCGCATAGCTAGAGGGCTAAAATCTGGATAGAAAGGGAAAAACCATCATGTTTAAAAAAGATCTCATTGTCGCTTTAAGTTTGATCGTTTTAGCAGGCGTTTGCTTATCTCAGGATATTAGAAAGGCTGTTTGGGCAGGAAAATTCTACGAGGGACGCCCTCAAGTTTTGGAAAAGCAGATAGACAGCATGTTGAATATGAGTGAAAGTCCCGGCCACCCATACAGAGGCTTGCAAGCATTGATCGTCCCCCATGCCGGATATCTCTATTCAGGTCAGGTTGCCGCTTATGCTTACAGTTTGGTCCAAGGAGCGGATTATGATACAGCTGTTATTATCGGAACTTCCCATCGTTATGGTTTTCAAGGATGCTCGATCTATCTTAAAGGAGGCTATGAAACTCCTCTTGGGATAACACAAATTGACGAAGAGCTGGCAAAAAAGCTCTCTGAGGCATCAGGTTTTGGTTATATTCCCCAGGCACACAAAGAAGAACACTCCATAGAGGTGCAAATTCCCTTTCTGCAAAAAACCCTGCCTGGAATAAAGATCGTTCCTGTTATTATGGGCATCCCTTCGAAAAGAACTATATTCAGGCTTGCGGATGCAATGGCTGAGACCCTTCCCGGTAAGAAAGTCCTGGTCATTGCTTCCACTGATATGTCCCATTTTCTTGCCAAAAAGGAAGCCAATGTTTTAGATTCAGAAACAATAGGCCTTATCCGGGCATCTAGTACAGCGATTTTAATAAAAAAAATCGAAAAACGAGAGAACATCATGTGTGGAGGAGGAGGAGTGGTCTCTGTTTTGCTCTATTGTGGAGAAAACGAGTCTCCCAGGATTGAGATATTACGTTATGCAGACTCATCTGCAGGAGGCGGACCCCCTGACCGGGTTGTCGGATATCTGGCTGCAGCAGTGTATTCCACTTCTGCAAATAAGAAATTTTCTTTGACTGCAGCGGAAAAAAAGGAGCTTCTTGATCTTGCCCGCTCTGCTGTCAACCGTTTTGTCAGAAACAACGAAGTCATAACATATGAGCCACAAAGCCCTGTGCTTTTAACCCGCAAAGGAGCTTTTGTTACGCTTAAAAAGAATCAGTTGTTACGGGGTTGTATAGGCTATATTGAGCCGGTTGCTTCCTTGTATAAAACAGTAATTCAAGCTGCAATATATGCAGCTTCCCAGGATATGCGATTTAAGCCGGTTTTGAATGCGGAACTTAAGGACCTTGATATAGAGGTATCGGTTTTAACCTTACCTCAGAAAATAAATGATCCGGATGTCATCACAGTCGGTAAACACGGATTGATAATTTCCCAAGGGAGCAAGAAAGGACTCTTATTGCCCCAAGTCCCCATAGAACAGAAGTGGTCGAGGAAAACTTTTCTCCAACACACTTGTTTAAAAGCCGGGCTCCCTCAAGATGCTTGGAAATCCGGAGCGGATATATTCATCTTTGAGGCGATCGTTTTTCATTGAGTCGGTTTTTTTCTCAAGATTTACTTGGAGAGAAGCGGTTTTTTTGGTATAATTCTTCTCCTGGATTATTCATGCTATTTTTTTTATGAATAGTTCAGGTTATTTGTTTTACGGAGTAAGATTATGCCTTTATATGAGTATAAATGTAAAAAATGCGGCTTATTCGTTGAGGAAATACAAAAAGTCGATGATATGCCTTTAGAAAAATGCAGCAGCTGCGGGGGAGTATTAGAAAAAGTAATATCCAGTCCTGCCATTCAGTTTAAAGGAACTGGCTGGTACGTCACAGATTATGCCAAAAAGGAAAAGAAGAGGGAGGAGATAAAACCTAAAGTTAAATCTAAAAAAGATGAATCTCCGCCTAAAAAAATGCCTGACAAGGAGAAGGAAACCCAGCCGGCTCCCCACGGCTAATTAACCTGAATAGTTCAGGGTTAATATGAAAATTGTAGTATATGTCCCTAATTGGATCGGGGATTCCATTCTTGCTTTGCCTGCTATTGAAAGCTTACACGTAAATTATCCTGAAGCAGACATTTGGCTAGCTGCCCAGGGCTGGGTAAAAGACATCTTTGCTAATATAAGCTTTATTAAGGGGATCATCCTTCTTCCCGCTCAGAAGAGATTTAAAGATCTGAGAAAAACCGCAAATGTACTTAGGTCTTACAATTTTGATGCCGGACTCCTGCTGACTAATTCTTTTGTTTCCGCGCTCCTTTTTTTTATGGCGAAAATACCCCAACGCTGGGGATACGGGAGTGATGGCCGGCAAATTCTTTTAACGAAAAAAATTCGCAGACAAAACCGCCCTGGCTTACAGCATCAGGTCTATCACTATCTTAACCTTATCTCAGGATTAGGCCTTAAGACAAACACACCTCACCTGTCTCTCGCTGTAACTGAAGTGGAGAAAAAGAAAATAGAAGAATTCCTGGGTTCTTTCGGAATTGATTTAAAGAAGCTGATTTTTATCCTTAATCCGGGTGCTTTTTACGGATCGGCAAAACGCTGGCCTGTAGAGAGATACATAGAACTGGCAAAATTGCTTCAGGAAAATTACAGTCCGGAAATTCTGATTATCGGTTCAGCTCAGGAAGTCGAGCTGGCTGAGGCGATAGCTGCTTCTTTAGAAAAAAAGCCGGTCATATTAGCAGGCAAGACCAGTCTGCGCCAGCTGGTTGGAGTTCTCTCCCAGGCTGCCCTATGTGTGACAAATGACTCCGGGCCTATGCATATGGCAAATGCCCTCAAAGTTCCTACAGTTGCCCTATTCGGGCCGACTGACCCTGCAGTGACAGCTCCTTTCCAGGAGCCTTCTGTTTATCTAAAAAATGACGTTCCTTGCTGGCCCTGTGCTTACAGGGAATGTCCATTTGACCATAGGTGTATGCTTGATATCAGATCTGAAGAAGTATTCAAAGCCTGTGAAAAATTATTGTCATGAAGAATAAAGCTGTATTTCTTGATAGGGATGGGAATATTAACAAAGATGTTGGATA
>CBFDDY010000157.1:0-5878 GCA_965603705.1 uncultured bacterium
GGAGCGTAACCGCTGTTATAATACGCATCCAGAGATTCAAAGTATATGGCCCGATTTTTTATCTTTTTTCCTTTTATTAACGGCATCAGAGAGATTCCCTGAAGATAAGCGGGCCGGGAACTCCCCAACAGCTCACAAACAGTCGGGAAAATATCAATATGGCACACATACTCTTTAACCTGTTTCTTTTTTATTCCCGGACCAGTGATAATAAAGGGTATCCATAAGGTAGTATTGTAGGCAAAGTAACCGTGTGTATCTTCCCCATGCTCGCCGAATGCTTCCCCATGGTCCCCCGTCAAAATAATGATAGTATTGTCTTGGAACCGGTTCACTTTCAGGAAATCCATTAATTTTCCCAGTTCCGAATCTGTATAAGCTATTTCTCCCGAATACGGGTCTGTTTTATATAATTCAAGAAATTTGCCGGGGGGCAGGTAAGGCGCATGGGGATCCCAAAGATGTATCCAGGCAAACCACCGGGTATGCTGTTTTCCCAACCAGTCCATGGCAGCGGCCATTACCCTATCCGCCCTTCTTTCCGCTATAGTAAAAGCCTCTCCGGCCTTGGAAGGATAGGATTCATCATAAACATCAAAGCCCTGGGCCAGGCCAAAACGGGAATCCAGGGGAAAGGCGCCAATAAAGGCCCCGGTGGCATAGCCTTTTTCCCTTAAAAATTCGGCTAAAGTCATAAAACTCTCAGCAACTACCGCCTTGGAATTCTCATGCACCCCATGATAAAGAGGGGTTGCGCCTAAGAGAATATTAGCATGCGAAGGAAGTGTCATGGGATTATGGGCAAAAGCGTGTGTGAATAGAGCCCCGTTTTTGGCCAGGGCATCAATATTGGGCGTCTTCACACGGGCTGACCCATAACAGCTGATCCGGTCTGCTCTTATAGTATCAATTGTGATAAGTAGCACATTGGTATCTTCTGGTCCAGCAGACAGATCAGGCAGCCAGGGGCTTACCATAATAGTCCCTACTATCAATACTAGAATGCCAATAATTTTCTTCATAAATCTCCTGACCCCTTTTTCGCGCTTAAAAAAGCCTGTTATATTCTTGTATGCCGGCTTTCAGTACTGTGATAGCGCGTTTTAGGTCTTCCTCTTTCAGAACATAGGCTATCCGGACTTCATTGGTACCTCTGCCGGATGAGCTGTAAAAACCCTGGGCAGGCGCAACCATTGAAGTTTCATTATCCAGGCGGAAATCAGTCAGCATCCATCTGACAAAATGCTCGCTATCTTTAATTGGAAGCCTCACGATAATATAAAAGGCCCCCTGTGGTTTATGCATAATAATCCCGGGAATGTCTTTAAGCTCTTCACAGAGAATATCCCGCCTTTTCTGATATTCCTTTCGTACAGGCTCAAAATAATCCTTTCCCATCCTATATGCAGCAAGGGCCGCTCTTTGTTCCATAGTGGGAGGGCAAAGTCTGGCCTGAGCGAATTTTAGGGCCGCTTGATAGACCTCCTGATTCCGGGTTATGAGGGCACCAATGCGGGCTCCACAACAACTAAAACGCTTTGAAATACTGTCGATAACTATCGCTCTATCCCGAATCTCATCATATTCCAAGATGCTTTTATGGGTTGCCCCATCATAGACAAATTCTTTATAGACCTCATCAGCAATAAGAAAAAGGTCGTATTGTTTAGCAAGGTTTACTATTCTATCCAACTCTTCCGCGGTATATACAGTACCGGTCGGGTTGTTGGGAGAACACAGGAGGATCGCCTTGGTCTTATCTGAAATTTTTGCTTCGATCTCTTCTGACGGAGGCAGGCGGAAGCCGTCAGCTACATTTAAGGTCAAGGGAACGATCTTTACATTGGCACTTGACTCATAACCATTATAATTTGTGTAAAATGGCTCTGGGATAATAATTTCCTCCCCCGGATCAGATACTACATTAAAAGCAAATTGAATGGCCTCGGAACCCCCGACGGTAATTAAAACATTTTCAGCATTTAGGTCTATATTGTAGCCTGTAAAATAATCTGCAATCGCTTGGCGCAAATCCTGAAAACCCTGGGCCGGCCCGTAACTCAAGACTTTGTCCTGACAGTTTTTAAATGCGTCCCAAACAGGCTGGGGGGTCACAATATCCGGCTGCCCTATATTAATAAAATACACCCGCACACCTGCGGCAATCGCTTTATCCGCATAGGGCTTCAGTTTTCTTATGGGAGATTCCTGAATCTCTATGCCTCTTTTAGAAATATTCATTTTTTGTCCCTAAAATACATTCCAATGAAATGTTAATTATTTCAAAAAGTAGATTTGCTGTCAAAGTTTTTATTGCCTTCTGGTTGAGTATCTGATATTTTTTTGAGGATAACTTCAATCTGGCAATATTCTATATGAAAAAAGCTACTCAGGTAATAATAACCGACAGAAAAATGTGGAAAGATTATGTCCTTTTATCTTTTAAGTCTCCCCAAATCGCCAGCAAGGCACTTCCTGGCCAGTTTTTAATGATCCGTATTACTCCTCATTCCTATCCATTGCTTCGCCGGCCGATTAGTATCCACGCCGTTGAGGGAGAAAATATAGCGATATTCTTTCAAAAATCGGGGATAGGCACCAATATTCTGGGCTTAAGAAAAAAAAAAGAAATGCTTGATATTCTGGGTCCGTTGGGAAATGGTTTCGGCCTGAAAGGGGATTTTTCGCATAAAAAAACAGTACTTATCGGCGGAGGCCGGGGAATCGCCCCTTTATTCTTTTTAGCCAACAGCCTAGCCGACCGCAAAGCAGAAATCAGGACATTTTATGGAGGAAAAACATCTCATGACCTGCCTCTTAAAGAAAAATTCGAAGCAAATGGCTTAAAGGTCTTTTGTTCTACAGAAGATGGTTCCTGCGGATATAAAGGCCTTATCACAGATTATTTCAACTCGGAGATCCGGCAGTCCAGACCTGATAGGATATTTGCCTGCGGACCGGATGCCATGCTTAAAACGATCGCAGATATCGCTGCTAAAGAAAATATTCCAGCCGAGCTTTCTCTGGAATCGATCATGGGCTGCGGAATCGGCGCCTGTTGGGGATGTGTAAAACGCTTAAAAAAAGACAGCGTTACAGGCTGGTTTAGAATCTGCCAAGAAGGGCCGGTTATCCCTGCAGATCAAATTATTTGGGCGGAAAAGGACAAATGACTGACCTATCAATTGACCTGGGATTTATGAAACTGAAAAACCCGGTTATTGCTGCCAGCGGCACATTCGGGTATGGGATCGAGTTTACCCCCTTTATCGACCTTAACCATCTGGGTGGATTCGTAGTAAAGGGTCTTTATTACTCCCCAAGGGAGGGCAACCCTCCCCCCCGGCTCGTTGAGACTTCCAGCGGCCTTATCAATGCCATAGGACTGCAGGGAATCGGCGTCAAGCGGTTTTCAGAGGAAATCCTTCCCCTCTTGATCGGTTACAATACTTCCATCATCATAAATGTATGCGGAGAACATGATGATGAATACGCGGCAGTGGTAGACCACCTCAACCATCAGCCCGGCATTGCAGCCTATGAACTCAATATATCCTGCCCTAATGTCAATAAAGATGGGAAATGCCCCGCTCTTGACCCGGAAACAACATATTCAGTAGTCAAACTTATAAAAAATAGCAGCACCCGGCCGATAATAACTAAACTTTCCCCTAATGTAACAAACATCACAGAAATTGCCTTTAGCGCCCAGGAAGCCGGCACAGATGCCGTCTCTTTAGTCAATACTTTTTTAGCCATGGCAATCGACCCCAATACCAGGAAACCCAGGCTGGCTAACATCTTGGGAGGGTTGAGCGGCCCGGCCATAAAACCGATAGCGCTGAGGATGGTCTATCAGGTAGCCTGCCGGCTTAAGATCCCGGTGATTGGAATGGGGGGTATCTGTACCGGCGGAGATGCGCTTGAATTTCTTATAGCTGGCGCTAGAGCAGTTGAAATCGGGACCGCTAATTTTATCGATCCTGAGGCAACAGTAAAAATCATCAAAGAATTAGACAATTTCTGTAGAGAAAGGAAAATAAGCAAACTGGAGACAATAATCGGAACAATGAAATAACCTTGATTATTCACAAATCGCCATTTTTTATGAATAGTTCAGGATAGGATATTAGAGGGGAGAAATTATGAAAAAAAATTCCAGATCCGCAAGTAAAATAATAATTGCTTTGGATGTTGGCACCCGAGAGAGTGCTCTCTCTTTAGTCAAAAAACTTCCGGAAGCAGAAGTTTTTAAAATCGGCCTTAAACTCTTCACTGCGGAAGGCCCTTCCCTCCTACAGGAATTACATACAGCGGGGAAAAGGATATTCCTTGACCTTAAGCTCCATGACATTCCCAATACAGTTTCTGGGGCAGTAGAGATGGCAGTAAGACATGAAGTAGCAATGATGACTTTACATGCCTCAGGCGGCAAAGAAATGCTGGCAGAGGCGGTTAAAACTGCTGCCCAAGCAGCCAAGGATAGAGGCCGGTCCAGGCCAGTGCTTTTAGCTGTAACAGTGCTTACCAGCTTAAAAGATGCTCAACTTAAAGAAATCGGATTCCAGGCTGATACTGCCGAACAAGTATTAAAACTGGCAAGACTGTCCCAGGAAACAGGAGTGGATGGAGTTGTTTGCTCCCCCCTTGAGCTTGATCTTATAAGAAGAGAGTTCCCTAGCGACTTTCTTATAGTCACTCCGGGAATCAGGCCTCTATGGGCAGCAGCCCAGGACCAGAAACGGATAATGACGCCAGCCCAGGCTCTTGCAAAAGGAGCTGATTATATAGTTATAGGGCGCCCTGTGATTAAAGCTCCTTCACCTCAAAAAGCTTTCCAGAAGATCTCAGAAGAACTATATAGCCCGGAATCCGGCTCCAACAGCAAAAATAGCCCCTAATATAACTCCGATAATAACATACAGAACTATCGTGACTATGATTACAACAACCAGATATCCAACGACCTTATCTTTTGGGGTATCCATGATACCGCCAGCCAGCCCCAGATAGAACAGGTACAGCCCATAGAAAGATGCAATAATCGTCAGTATCGCTAAAGGTGGAATAATATTGAGAGCACCGGCAACCCAGGCGGGAGTCATACTGAAAACCGCAAGTTTCATAGCATTATCTTGATTTTGTTTCGAGGAAAAAGACGGGGCCAGAGCGTTTATTATAATACCAAGTACATATACAGATGCTAGAGTTAAAATATAAGAAAGGATGGAGCGCACAAGCGCATTCGCTAATCCCATCCTTATCCAGCCGATAAAGGGTACTTTATACCCTACAATCCCATATCCAATAAATTGAGCAATTGCAGGAATAGCAACTAACAGCATCGCATATGAGGTAAAAAGTTTAGATACTGAAAGGGTTTCGCCTTTTATTTTATCCCATTCTTCTTTTGGTTTTAACAAGATCCCCTGTATTCGAGGTACTAAGTCCATCCGCAGCCTCCTATAAAAAGATTTTTTTCAAATATATATTGTTTATTTAAGAATGTCAACATGGGGTCAGGCCCCGGGTTGGAGGCGCGGGTCGGATTCGAACCGACGAATCGAGGTTTTGCAAACCCCTCCCTTAGCCACTTGGGTACCGCGCCTCTTGCGCTTTAGAAATCTCAAGAACTGGAGCGGGCGAAGGGATTTGAACCCTCGACCTTCTGCTTGGCAAGCAGACGTTCTACCACTGAACTACGCCCGCACTCGTTTGTAATAAACCAAAAAAGCGACATTGAGTTAAACTACCAAAATCACTCATTTCTGTCAATAGGATAGCTCATCTGGAGTTCCCCAATTTTTCCCTAGTTTCTGAGCATTAAGCAAGAATCAGGTCAGTTGATACGAAAACACGCGGATTTTCCCCAGCGTGG
>CBFDDY010000158.1:0-5839 GCA_965603705.1 uncultured bacterium
GCTGCTCCTATGAATGCTACTCTTTTCATCTGGGTAGGGTCGGATTTATCCGGTGTATCGGTATCAGCATGGTACCACTGGTCGGGCCAGACATTAAATTCGACAGCAGGAACTGCGACCGAAGCGTTTTTAAAACAAATATGATCGCTTCCTCCTGTAGCCCGGTGGACAAAGTACCGGAATGCATCACGAGAGCCGTTTTTTTCCCACATAGGCTGAGGATAATACTGGCCGCCCCTTCTTCCACGGGGTGAGTCCGGGAGATAGACGATATCATTTGTCCGCCATATGTAGTTCATGAAAGATTCCGCCAGGGCGTCAAGATAGGAAGGCAGATAGTTGGGGCATTCACTCATGGTGAATTTTGCGTTATTTTTTCTGAGCCCTTCTCCCACCATATCCATATTGATATTTATACTGAGTTTGCCGGGCAAATCAGGATTCTGTCTAAGTTGTTCGTAGGTGCCGGATATCTCATTGGGCCAGATAAAATAGATATTGCGGCGAGGTTGGGGGAGAGCAGCTTGGCTGATAAGTTTAGAAAGGGCCCGCAATATTTCAAGCTGGACAACACAGCCGCTCATATTGTCATTTGCCCCTCTTTTTGTATATCCTTCGAAGAGATGAGCAGAGAAAATAACACCTTTTTTATCCGGTTCGGTTCCTGGGATCCAGCTGAAAACGGTTTCGTATTTGTCCTGGTATTTATTGATCTTTGCCTTGCATAAAACGGTGATTTCCTCATCGCTTTCAACATCTTCCATAAGCTCCGACCACTGCCGCCAGGAAATACTGAACCCGAACTTTAGGTTCTCCTTATCATTATAAGCGCCGCGGGAATATATCACTTGATCAGGATCAAAATAGCGTTCTCTGGAATTAAAAGATATCACACCTTTAATCCCGGCTGCATCCAGGGCTTTGGCTGTATCTCTATTGGCATGGGACCACATCAGGGCGATCTTTTCCTTAAATTCTTTTCTGATACCTGCCTCAGTCCATTGTTTTATGGTTTCTTTATCTAAAGGAGGGATATAGATAAGTTCGCCGGTAAGATCGACATTAGAGGAACTTCCCGCTATTAGGGCTGTGTCCGCTTCCAGCCGGGCTACCAGTTTTTATTTCGGTTTAAGAAGCCAGAACTCACCTTTTATGGGATAATTGATTTTTCTGTCGCTATTAAAACGATCGAGCCTGGTAGTCTCTATCCCATAACTCCGGACCATATCGTAAATGGTTTGGGATTCGTATAAAGTATCTGAGAATTCCTTCTCTTCCCTTATCCAGGGAGCCCCAGCTAATTTGACCTCATTGTTGAATATCATCTGTCCTGAGATCTCATTTGCCAGCAGGGTCAAGATCTTTTGTGATAAAGGGGTTTTAAGAGCAGGATTTGGTTCTTTTTTTGAGTTGTTCTGGGCGAGCAGAAAGTTGGTGGATAGTAAAACAACTGCCGTGAAAACAATTATGGTTTTGTAGGAAGATCTTAGGCTTATCATGCTACACCTCGTCAGATTATTTATTCGTGAGAATATATTATATTGACTAAAAGCCGCCCAATATTTTCCAGGCTTTTAGAGCTGCATTTATCCTGAGTGTCTTCTATGGTATGCCAGTATTCATAATCAAAGTCAATAAGATCGACACAGGGAATTCCTGCTTCAAGAAGAGGGATGTGGTCATCGAGCATCGAATATTTGACCTCAGGCTTAAAGGCACTTATATCTAATTCTGCGGCTTTCTTCCAGATTTTTTCCACAACAGGACGGGCGTAACGCCATGAATTTGCCTCTTTATAGACGTCTAAATCAGCGTCCCCTATCATGTCGATCAGAATTCCAAAAACCGGCCGGTCCTTTGGTCCAAGATTTTTTGCAAAAAATGAAGAGCCCTGTATCCACTCTTTAGAGCTGCCTCCAACCCCGGCATCTTCACCGTCGAATAACACTATATCTATCCCTGTTTTTGGTTTGTCTCGGTGGATAATTTTAGCTATTTCCAGGAGAACCGCAACTCCAGAAGCTCCGTCATTGGCACCAAGGATAGGTTTGTCCCGGTTTTGAGGGTTCGGGTCTTTGTCCGCCCATGGCCGGGTATCCCAGTGGGCACAGAGGAGGATACGGTTGGATTTTTCCGTCTGAAATCCGGCTATAATATTTGTGCATTTGGCCTGTAAGGGCGGGGAGCCGTAAGAAAGAATAAAAGGCTGGGTGCTGACTTTATCTGCAAATTGTTGCAAGGTTTTAATCAGATAGTCCCGGCAAGCCTTATGTCCGGCAGAACCGGGGTTTCTGGGACCAAAGTCGCATTGTTTGACTAAATACTCATAGGCATTTTTCCCGCTGAATTCCGGGATTTGCTTAATTGAATTCTGCTCTTTAGATAACCCTATCAAGTGGCTGAAAAACAACACTGTTATGCTCAGCGGTATGATTATTTTTTTCAATCTTTTCTTCCTATAGAGAAAATAAATATCATACGCATATAGCCATGTCAACAAAATCAAATATTAGCTCAGCTATTTTTCTTCATAGGACATCCCAGAAAAAATATGCTACATGCCATATATATTGCTATAATAAAAGGAATAACCTGGATATTGAATTGTGATAACAATTAATAGAGCTGGCCTGGATACGGGTAAATCCCGGAGAAAGCCATCCGGAACAACGCGGGCATGGTTCCTCGAGAGAATCTCGAGGAGAGCGTTGTGAGGACAGGAAGGGATTTCCCCGCTGGGAGAAATCCCTGTCTTTCGTAGGGACTTACCCGTGTCCAGGCTCTACATCTCCTGTAAGTTTAAAAATGAGGGGACTGCTGATTTTCTTCAGACTTGACGAGATGATATCTATAATATAATCTTTTATAAGCCCTTTCTTTGATAGCTTGCTTAAGAAAATAGGCATAGCATCCAAGGCTTTTTGCTTGGGTTAAAAGGAGAAATAAATCTCGTATTCGGGAAAATGGATCCAGGTTAACCTTACCTCCGGAAAAATTGAGATAGGGGATACAGACAGGTCTTTACTCGAGAAGTATGTTGGAGGTAAAGGGCTGGGATTTGTTCTGCTGGAGAAGATAGCCCCGAGCCCGGAGCCTTTAGGCCCGGATAATCCCTTGATCTTTGTCAACGGTCCTTTTACCGGTACTCCCCTCCAGACCAGTGCCCGCACTTGTCTTGTAACCCGCTCCCCCTTGACCGGCTCCATTCATGATTGCCACTGCGGAGGGAACTTCGGCCCCCGACTTAAAGCAGCCGGATATGATTATTTGATAGTAACCGGCAAAGCTGAAAAACCTGTCTATATTTATCTTACTGACAGGAAAGCAGAGATCAAAGACGCAGCTGAATTCTGGGGCAAGGGAACATTTTTTACTAATGATGAGCTGGCAAAACAACATCCCGGAAAAAATCCCCATGTTGCCTGCATAGGCCCGGCTGGTGAGAATCTTTCCAAAATAGCCTGTATCTGTGTGGATAAATATCGTCAATACGGCAGAGGAGGGACCGGAGCTGTAATGGGCTCTAAAAAATTAAAAGCGATCGTATTGGATGGGAACAATCCCATAGATTATATAGATAAAAAAAAGTTTCTGGAGCTGAATCGCAAATTGACCAGAGACATCCTGGCCGATGCAGGGGTTAAATTTCGGCGGCAGAAGGGGACTATGAAATGTGTGCGGAGCGGACAGGAGTATGAGTTTCTTCCTACCCGAAATTTTCAGAAAGTCCAATTTAAAGATTTTGAGGGGATATCTTCTGAAACCTGCCGGGAGGAGCTCAATTGGGAAGATACCGGCTGCTTCAGCTGTGCCATTCAGTGTTCCAAGATCGCTAGGTGGGACGGACATGAAGTAGAAGGCCCGGAATATGAAACGGCAGCATTTTTAGGCTCAGGATGTGAGGTATCGGATGCAAAAGACGTGGCCTTTGCCAATGAGATCTGCGACGACCTGGGATTAGACACCATCAGCGCCGGAGTTACTTGTTCCTTTGCTATGGAATGTTATGAAAAAGGACTTGTGGAAAACTGGGATGGATTAAAATTAAAGTGGGGGAATGCGGAAGCGCAAAGAGTGCTGCTGAAAAAAATGGCTTATCGCGAGGGGATCGGAAATGTCTTTTGTGACGGAACCAGGGTAGCAGCGCAGAAGATCGGCAAGTGTAGTGAGGAATTTGCTATTAATATTTTTGGTATGGAGATATCCGGAGTTAACCCTAAAGGTTCTCTCACAATGGGAGTTGCTATGGCTGTGGCGGATTTTGCCAGTCATACTCGGTTATGGCTGACAGAAACAGAAGTGGGCCCTGATTTTAAGATAGAGGATATTCCTCAGGCGGTCGCTGATGGATTGGATACAATTAATGCCCGAAACTGTCTTATTATATGTGACTTTGTGCCCTTTGGCTTAGACAGGCTGGCTCCTATCTTGAATGCTTTAACAGGATTCGAGTATACAGCTGATTCCCTGCTGGATTTAGGAACCCGCATAACCCACCTTGCCCGTCGTTATAATCTGCGAAACGGCCGAAAACCAAGTGATGATATTTTACCGGAACGATTTTTTAAAGAGAAATCGCTTTCCGGTTTTATGCGTGGGAAAATACTTGACAAAAAATATTTCAAATCGATTATCCAGAAATATTATGAGCTTCGCGGCTGGAATGAATCGTAGGGGTCAAGTCTTCATATTCCACATTTCTGAAGTTTATATAATAAATTGTCAATAATGTGGAATATGAAGACTTGATCCCATTATAAGGAGGAGCAGGTGAGTAAGCGAGAATTTGCAAAAAAAGCAGGCGATAGTTTAGAGTTGCTAAGAGAAAAAAAACCGTTGATCCATAACATAACCAATTATGTGGTCATGAACTGGACAGCGAATATTCTGCTGGCTATAGGTGTTTCACCGGTTATGGCACATGCTCACGAGGAAGTTGAGGAGATGACCTCATTTGCGGGAGCACTGGTTCTGAATATCGGCACCCTTACTCCTTATTGGATAGATTCTATGGTTATAGCAGGGAAAAAAGCAAACGCTTTAAAGGTACCGGTTATCCTGGATCCAGTCGGTTCCGGAGCCACTAAACTGCGCACAGATTCAGCCAGGCGTATCCTGGATGAAGTACGGGTAACTATAGTGCGGGGGAATGCTTCTGAAGTATTGTCATTAGCTCAGAAAGGCTCGCATACCAAAGGAGTTGATTCTATCCATGGGGTTGAAGAAGCAGCTGAATCAGCTGCAATCCTTGCCGCCGAATTAAAAACTGTTTTGGTGATTACCGGAGCTGTTGACCTGATAACAAACGGAGACCAAGTGCTGCGGGTCTCCAATGGCCACGAACTTATGGGTTGGGTCACTGGAACCGGATGCGCTGCAACTGCAATTATAGGAGCGTTTCTTGCGGTAGAGCCTGATGCAGTAAAAGCAGCTGCCTCTGCCCTGGCATATTTCGGCCTGGCCGGGGAAAAAGCGGCTTTAAGAGCAGCTGGCCCGGGGAGTTTTCAACCCGCCTTGCTGGATGCGCTTTATAATATCAATGGCGAATATGTCAGCAAAAAAGCCGAAATATTTTAAAGTAAACGCCGGTTTGTTTTTCTTATTGCTTAAGAAAGGAGCATACAATACAATGTAAATCCATGCCGGCAGGCAAAAATAAATTTAGAACGGGAGGTTAAGATATGGCCGGATTTGAAGGAATTAAATGGGCCTGTAAACAGATGCGTTTTTTATTAGAAGATGAGTCATTTGAAACGATGGATGATGATGCCAAAGTATTTGCAGTATCCCGTTCTATTCATTATGGCCTGTTCCTGGCATTTGAAGGAATTCGATTTTT
>CBFDDY010000159.1:0-5824 GCA_965603705.1 uncultured bacterium
AGCGAAGTGATATTAAGTTGATTTCTTTTATCCGTGTTTTAACCGCGTGAATCCGCGTCTAATGCTTTTTTCTGTGTCCTCAGCGTAAAATTTCGTTTACCTGCTGACTGGCCCTCTGGATTGACTTAGATATTATTTTGCTTTATATTACCCCAAAAATAAGTAAATTTGGTAAGCTATAAAATAATTAGAGGTTATTAACAAAATGATCAAGGGCAAGAAAAATCTATCGCTTTGTTTATTTATGATCGCTTTGTTTTTATCTGTAACAGTTTTAACAGGATGCCGTTTTACAAAAAAAGAAACGCCAAAATACATCTTCCTTATAACCCTTGATACTCTCAGAGCTGACCATGTCGATTATTCGCTTGAAAATAACAAAAAAACTCCTAATCTAGCTCGTTTGGCCTCAGAAGGAATATATTTTCCTAATGCTTATTCATTAATACCCATTACATTGCCCTCTCATCTAGCCATGTTTTATTCTCTGCCCCCCCACATTTTAAAAGTCTATAACAATGGTGAAAAAAACAGCACTCCCTTACCAGGCCTTGAGAAAATATTAAAAGAGAAGGGATATTCAACAGGAGCTGTTATAGCCCTGGGTTCCATCTCCAAGCAGTGGGGGATAGGAGAAGATTTCGATGAGTTTATTGAAAACTATAGAAAGCCTTATCTTTGGTATAAATCAGCAGAAGAAGTAAACCAGGATGCTTTTTCAATGATAGAGAGGATCAAAAAAAATAAATCATTTTTTTGGATCCACTATACAGATCCCCACGCCCCCTATTATATTCCTGCTTACAAGGGTTTATTTTCAACATCAATAAATGGGATCAAGGAATTTGTCTCAAAAAGTACTGAAAGGGCTCTTGTGAAAATAGAAGCAAAAATAGATCCGGGAGAGAATATAATAGACCTTAATACAGAAATTCCCAGTTCATTCAAGAAAGATAAAAGGCTTGCCATAAGTCGCATCGCTTTTGATGACCTCTCTATAGTCTCTAAAGGAAAAAATGATGATATAGAGATCACATACCCTGAAGAATGGAAAATATCATTAATAGGGAAACGTCAGAATTGCGAAACAACCAAGGTTGATTCAAGTATCAGGCTTATTAATAAAAGCAATAAAAAGATCGATATACTTGTCTCCTTTGTATATAGGATGATACCAACCGTTCCTTCAATAAGGATTCTCTACAAGCAGGAAGTCGCATATATGGACAAGCATATTGGGAAACTTATCGATTTTCTGAAAAAAAATGATATGTATAAAGATTCTCTATTTATCATTATGAGTGACCATGGAGAAGGCCTGGGTGAATACAGGAAGCATGTAGGGCATATTGATTATCTAAACAAATGTTTTGTAAATGTCCCCTTAATAGTATGTGGGAAGGGCGTCCGCCTATCAGGGGTCAGGAAAGATGCTGTGACCAACTTAAATATTGCCCCGACTATTTTGGATATAGCAAATATTAAGAAACCTGCTTTTATGATGGGGAAATCTCTTTTAAGCTCCTTAAAAAAAGAAAGGATCGTGCTTGAAACATATTCCCCTGAGGCACGTGGAGATGCGTTTTCTATTATTGATTTTCCTTTTCAGATAATAGCCTATCCAAAAAGGGAAAAAAATAAATTGGAGCTCATCAACCTGGAAAAAGATTTTCTTGGGATAAAAAATCTTATCGATTCAGACATCAAACCTAGCCTGAGATCGAATCTTATAAAGGATATTCGAGAAAAATCTGCCGAATTGAGTTCTGGGCGAAAAAGTAAGCCTAAAATCTCTAAAAGAGATGAAGAAATTTTAAAAGCCCTCGGGTATATTAAATAAGGGGTCAAGTCTTCATATTCCCCTTTTTAGCGCGGAGAAAATTATAAAAAAGAAAATTTTACACGAAGGAAACGGAAAAAAGCATTAGACACGGATTTACGCGGTTAAAACACGGATAAAAGAATGATGTTGATTTTTTTTGCCAATGAATTGGCAAAAGAAATCAACTTAATATCACTTTGCAGAGTGAGCTCTGCAAAGTAAGTTGAACCAACGTTTTTCATTTTGTGCGGCAGCACAAATTGGAAATAGCTTTTTGTTTTTTGGGTGCAAGCCAAAAAAGAAAAAGCTTCTTAGTCTTACCCGTATTTAACCGCGTAAATCCGTGTCTAATGCTTTTTTCCGTGTCCTCAGCGTAAAATTTACTTTTTCTCTCCTGCAGGCAGTGGGGTCAACTTGAATTTGTAGCTATATGCTTTTGCCGGCAGAGAATATTCCGGATGCGGCCGGGCTCCCCAGCTGTTGTCTCCCCCAACTCCCATCTGTTTATGATCAATGTTTACAGTGATGAAATCCCGTTCTCTCAGTTCAAAAGTGTGTTCTGCCTGCTCAAGGTCTTCCATGGTAAAAGGCCACGCGCTTATGCTTAAATGCGGCTGACCTGTAACCAACAGGCCGGCTCCTGTGTCAGCGGTCAATTTAAACCAGCGGACATCGGTCTTGTTCCCGGCTTCCTGAGGTCTGATATAGGGATGTACCTGATCCTTGACTTCAATCGAGTAAAGTCCGACAGCAGCCCCTGTCTTACGGTCCCAATAGGATTCGTGCGGTCCGCGCCCATACCAGGTTAGGATCTTAAATTCTCCAGGCATACCCATCTGCATACCGAACCGGGGGAGGTTAGGCAGAGCCATTCCCGGTTTAATAGAGGTCTCGACCAATACCTCTCCATTACCGTAGACTGTATAAAAGAGGAGAAGTTCCGATTTTCCGGCTGGAAGCAGGGATTCTACCCGCACTTCTATCTCAGCTGGCCCGGCTTGAACTGCTTCTGTTTTCTGGATAATCCTTCCCGGCCCTGCCAAACGCCAGACTGACTGCCTCTGGGGCATATGGTTGCCATTATCATTGTCAGTGGGGGCGCGCCAGAAATTTGGGGCAAGCGGCCTTGCTATTAGCTGTTTTCCCTGGAATTTATAGGATTCGATAACTCCGCTGGATTTTCCGATCTTCAGCTCAAAGCGTTCTCCCTTGATAATAATAGCTTTCTCTGTTTTTACCAACTCAATTTTTTGGGTAATATCTGTGCTTTTTTCTGTTTTCTGCGGTACTTTAAAAGGGAGCTTAAATTGGTCCCAGGCTATAAGGAAATCTTTGGATGCCCACAAGCAGTCATCAGCTAGAGTAAAGTTTATTTTCAGGAGATATTCTGTTCCGGGCTTAAGTTCCGGCCTGGTAAAAGGGATTGTTACAGCTTTTGTTTTTTGGGGCGCCAGCTTTATTTTTGGTATCATGCCATTCTGGATGACTCTTCCGTCTGCGGTCACTTTCCAGGATATATTAAAAAAATCCAGGGAGAGAAAGTCATATTTGTTATGGATAGTAAAAAGGCCGGCTGCCGGGTCTACTGCTTTTACTTTGATATTTTGGTAAACTTTTTTTACTTCCCAGAGATGGGGATTTGGTTTTCGGTCCGGCTGGATAAGACCGTTTATAAGAAAGTTTCCATCATTCCAGGCATCCCCGAAATCTCCACCATAAGCGAAAAACTGCCGGCCGTCTGATGTGGTTTTGTAAAGACCTTGATCCACCCAGTCCCAGATAAATCCTCCCTGAAGCTGCCGTTCATTTTCAATGATATCCCAGTAGTCCTGAAGATTCCCGACCGAATTCCCCATAGCATGGGCGTATTCGCACATAATAAGAGGACGCTCCCGCGGTTGGGATGCGAATTCCTTTAAACCTTTGATACGCATATACATGGGGCTTACTATGTCAACATGTGGCCTGCGCAGCGCCCGTTCATAGTGTACCGGACGTGATGGGTCGCGTGTGTGGATCCAGGCGGAAGCTGCGATAAAATTGCAGCCATCTCCCGCCTCGTTTCCCATTGACCAGATTATAACTGAGGGGTGGTTTTTATCTCTTTCTACCATACTGACTATCCGGTCAAGGTGAGCTTCCTTCCATAAAGGATCGTTCCCCAGGGTGATATCCGGATGATATCCCATGCCGTGAGACTCGATATTGGCTTCGTCGATAAGATATATGCCGTATTTGTCGCACAGGTCATACCATCTGGGATGGTCGGGGTAGTGGCAGGTGCGAACAGCATTTATATTAAACCTTTTCATAAGCTTGATGTCCTGAAGCATTGATTCTTCTGAGAGATAATGTCCGCTTACCGGGTCGTGCTCATGCCGGTTTACTCCTTTAAGCAGGACGGCTGCTCCGTTTACAAGTAGCTGGCCCTCTCTTATCTCCACTTTCCTGAATCCGATATTACATCGCTGTACTTCTAAGATTTTGCCGCTTACGTCTGTGAGAGAAAGCAGTAAAGTATAGAGTGCGGGTTTTTCTGCTGACCATTTTTTAGGGTTTTTAATCTTTTCGCTCATGGTAACTATCACTTCTTCCCCAGGAGGGACTTCCCCGGCTTTCTTGGTAAACTCTAAGCTTGCTTCAACAGCCCGGGCTTTGCTGTTCTGAAGATAGGCTTTGATCTGCGGTTTTTGGATGATGCCTGAGTAATTCCGCACTAAAGCCTTAACTGTGAGGACAGCATTATGGTATTTTTCGTCCAGATCAGTTATAACTTCAAAATCACGTATATGAATTTTTGGGGTAGAAAAAAGATAGACGTCGCGAAAGATGCCGCTTAAACGCCAGAAATCCTGGCATTCGAGATAAGAGCCGTCTGACCAGCGGTACACTTCAGCTGCCAGGATGTTCTCTCCTGCTTTTAGAAATGATGTGACATTAAATTCAGCCGGAGTTCGGCTTCCCTGGCTGTATCCGATCTTTTCACCGTTCAGCCACAGGTAAAAGGCGGATTCCACCCCTTCAAACACAATAAAAACTTCTCTGTCTTTCCATGCCTTGGGAACTGTAAAGGCTGTCCGAAATGACCCGACCGGGTTGTAATCGGATTGAATATGAGGCGGGTCTTTCTTAAAAGGATAGGGATGGTTTAAATAGATAGGAGTGCCATATCCCTGCACCTGCCAGTTGCCCGGAACAGAAATTTTATCCCAAAGGCTTACATCATAGGATGGTTTATAAAACTCTACCGGCCTATCAGCCGGTTTTTCCACCCAATTGAATCTCCAGCTGCCGTTAAGGGATTTATAAAAAGGGGAGCCTTCCAGGGGGCTGCTGAGTGCTGTCCTGGAATCAGGAAATACCATAAGCGTAGTGCGGGCAGGTTCTTTATTATTGCCCAGGACCTTGGGGTTTTCCCAATCCTGCTCCACAGATGAGGATATCACCGGAACAAGAAGCATAAAGGCTGCAGCTAAAGCAAATATTCTATTATTTAAATGAATCATCTATCCCTCCACTCATAAAAAATGCCGATATGTATAATATAAAGTAAAATGCGAATTGTAAATTGTTTCATTTAAAACAAAATTTTACGCTGAGGACGCTGGGAAAAGCGATAAAGCATTAGACACGGATTTACGCGGTTAAGACGCGGAGAAGAACTAAGAAGCTTTTTCTTTTTTGCACGCATGCAAAAAAAAAAAAGCCTTTCCAGTTTGTGCTGCCGCACAAAATGCAAACTTACTTTAAACTTACTTTGCGGAGCTAACTCCGCAAAGTGATGTCGGGTTGATTTATTTTGCCAAGTCTTTGGCAAAAAGAATCAACATTAGGCTTTTATCCGTGTTTTAACCGTGTAAATCCGTGTCTAATGCTTTCTCGCTTTTTTCCGTGTCCTCAGCGTCCTCAGCGTAAAATTTTCTTGGTTTTATCTGCGTCTTAACCGCGTAAATCCGCGTCTAATGGTTTACCGCTTTTTTCCGTGTCCAAAGTATAAAATAT
>CBFDDY010000160.1:0-5807 GCA_965603705.1 uncultured bacterium
AGGAGGTTAGGATGAATTTAGTCTCCACATTAGTATTAATAGGAATAATTGCCGTTGTTCTCTTTTTACTCACCCTGCTTATCTCAAAGCAATATAAAAAAGTCGGGCCTAATGAAGTACTGATCATATCCGGAGGACGCAAAAAAAGCACTCTAAAACCAGATGGCACTAAATTAAATATCGGCTACAGGTACAGGCTGGGAGGGGGAACATTCGTTTGGCCTTTGCTCGAAACCGTTGATATCCTTCCTATAGACGTTCTTAATTTAAGCATAAAAACTCCAGAGGTCTTAACGCACGGCGGTATCCTTATTATGGCTGAAGCCTCAGCCCAAGTTAAAATCAAATCCGATGAATATTCCATAGCCCTGGCTGCCGAACAATTTTTAGGTTCCGGAAAAGAAGGTATCCGGGAAGTATCCCAGACTATTCTTGATGGAAAGATGCGGGCCGTGATCGGAACTATGACAGTTGAAGACATTTATCGCGGCAGACATGAATTCGCAGAAAAAGTCACCAAGGCGGTAGAAAAAGAATTTGAAGAAATGGGATTAAGACTACTCTCCTTTGCTCTGAAAGAAATAAGTGATACCCAGGGCTATCTGGATGCACTTGGAAAACCCAACATTGCTGCAGCTAAGCGGGACGCTACTATTGCAGAAGCTGAAACAGAAAAAGAAGCAATTGTCAAATCCTCTCTTGCCCGGAAAGAAGGCGAGATCGCCCGCCTTAATGCCGACGCCCTTATTGCAAAATCACAATGGGAAAATGAAGGAAAAAAAGCCGAATCCCAAGTTATTGTAAACAAGAAAAAAGCTGAGGCTGATTTTGCTTATGAACTTGAAAGGTTCCGCCTTAGCAAAGCAATAAAGAAAGAGGAAGCCCAGGTCAAACAGATAGAAAAACAAGAAGCGATCAAAATTGAAGAGCTGGAGATCAAACGAAAACAAAGAGAACTTGACGCCAATGTTATCAAACCTGCTGATGCCCGTAAATACCAGATAAAAGCCGAGGCTGAAGCCGAAGGATTCCGCCTAGAAGCTGAAGCAAAAGGCAAATCTGCGGCCACAAAGCTTGAAGGACAGGCAGAAGCACAAAAACTCAAAGAAAAAGGCCTGGCCGAAGCAGAAACAATGATCAAGAAATCTCAAGCCTGGGAAAAATACAACCAGGCCGCAATCCTTGAAATCTATCTCCAGAACCTGCCGGAGCTTGCTCGGGCTGTGGCAGAGCCTCTCTCAAAAATTGATAAGATAGTACTTGTCGGGGGAGACAAAGGAACCGGCGCCACAAAAATTACGTCACAGGTCGCAGACATTCTGGCCCAAATGCCGGATGTAGTCGAATCTTTAACCGGGGTAGATCTGAAAAAATATTTAAAAAACAAACTTGATCCTAAAGACAAAAAAGATACCTAAACTTGATTAGAGAAAAAAAATGACAGTATCAGATAAAGCAAATAAAATCGGCGAATCGCCTACTTTAAAAGTCACTGCTAAAGCCAAAGCAATGAGAGCGGCCGGGATTGATGTGATAGACCTAAGTGTAGGAGAACCGGATTTTCCCACGCCTGAAAACATTAAAGAAGCAGGCAAAAAAGCAATAGACGAAAACTTTACAAAATACACTCAAGCCGATGGTATTCCTCAATTAAAAGAAGCTGTTATTAAGCGTTTTAAAGAAGATTTGGGTCTTGAATATGATAAAAATGAGATAATCGTATCTTCTGGCGCAAAAAGCTCCCTTTATCATTTGATCCAGGCTTTGATAAATGAAGGAGATGAAGTTATCGTACCTTCTCCCTACTGGGTTACTTATCCCCACGCCATATCTCTCGCAAATGGGAACGCCGTGATCATCCCCACAAAAGAAGAAAATGAATTCCTAATGACCCCCGACCAGCTGAAATCCTTTATAACCCCTTCCACAAAGGCTTTAATTTTGAACAACCCCTCAAATCCCACCGGGGCGGCCTATAAAAAACACGACCTTGAAGCCCTGGCTGATATCATCCTGGAAGAAAATATTTTTGTGATCGCAGACGAGATCTACGAAAAACTGGTATATGATGATTTTCAATTTGTCAGCTTTGCTTCCCTGGGAGAAGATATTAAGGATAAAACCATTATTGTAAACGGAGTTTCAAAAGCTTATTCCATGACAGGTTGGAGAATCGGATACGCTGCCGGGCCTGCAGAGATCATTCAAGCAATGGCAAAGATCCAAGGGCACACAACCTCCAATCCCTGCTCTATCGCCCAGAAAGCCAGCCTGGAAGCTTTACAAGGCCCTCAGTTTGAAGTATCCAGGATGGTATCTGAATTCCAGAGACGCAGAAATTATGCTTTAATGCGCCTGCAGTCTATCCCGCAGATCTCCTGTTTTAAATCTCAGGGGGCTTTTTATCTCTTCCCTAATATTTCCGGCTACTTTGAAAAGGAATTTAACAACTCCCAGATCCGCAATTCCTATGGGCTGGCTTATTATTTACTCAAAGAAGCCAGGGTCGCCATTGTACCAGGGGATGCATTCGGCGCTAACGACTACATCCGCATTTCATATGCGACCTCCATGGAAAACCTGGAAAAAGGAATTGACAGAATTGCTGAAGCCCTGGGCCGCTTAAAAACAGCAAAAAAGATCAAACATATTCGCTTAAACAATACTATCACCCGTCATAAAAAATCCGTTCCGGTCGATCCTTCCATTTCTGTGCAAATGCGTGACGCCTTGATATCTGAAATAGAATCCCACCTGGGATATGAAAACTATTTTGAATGGAATGCCAATATCAATGGCGTGATCGTGCAGCTGAGGACCAATGTCTCCCATCTCTATGATTTCTGGGTGGAAAACTGGTATCCCGCCCAGCTGGAAGCAGACCTGGAGCCCCACGGCATAATATACGCTATTGACGGCATGGCAGGACGGGAACCGCGCTCCTTTTATAACTCGGATACAAAAACCGGGGTGCTGGTCAATACAGATAATTACGCCCCGCTTCGCAGCCTGGCCCTGGGTCTGGTAATGGATGTGTCAGAAAGGATATTTAACACAAATGCTATCCGGGGGATGACTGCAGACCTGGACGGCAACAGCCTGATATTGATAGGCGCTAAAGGCACAAAAAAGACAGAACTCTTCTTCTCGCTGTTGCAAGAGGAGGGCATACGACTCCACTCCAATGACCTGGTCTTTGTCCGCTTTTCCGGAGGAGTAGCCCTGGCGGATTCCCCTGAGCGCAAACTTTTTATACCTACAAGCACGGTTGAATCCTCCTCACACTTAGCCTCACTTTATGATAACAGCAAATGCGAAAACGTGGTGACAAAAAAAGAAGATTGCCGGGATGATAAATGTCTGCGGGAAGATGACTGCCGCCTGGATAAGGGTTCTCCTTTCTGCTATAAAGCAGCAAAAAATTCCTATGCTATGCTTGATCCCTATTGGATCCAGGGAACATCAAAACATATCAAACGTACTGCCCTTCGCTGGGTATTTATCCTCCGCAACGACAGAGTATCGCCGCCCTTTGTAGAAACAGAAGCCGAAGATGCTCTCAGAATCCTCGAATACGGCCAAAGCATAGGTTCCCAAACAGAGCTCAGCCCCTCTAAAAGCCAACCCTTCTTCAATCCCCATCTGTTGACAACATCTCCGGAGCGCCTTGAATCACAGCGGGGCTTTTTCAGCCGGCTCCTGGAAAATACACGCTGTTATCTGTTTAACAGCGGTGTGGCAACAGCTGCCGACATCAAACGAATCATCTCTGGAGAACAATCGGATAAATAAACCGAAACTATTTATAAAAAATATTGATACATATAATATTAAGTAAAATGCAAATTGTAAATTGTTTCATTGCCAAATGACCAGTAAAAGCATTTATGATTTAGAGGCCTATAAAAACTTCTCTATTAAACTTAAAGAAGTTCTCAAAGGGCCAAACGTCCGAACAGTTGACCTGAAATGGCTGGAACCAAGAGCAAAAGCTACGGGAATTAAAACTGAAAACGGCTCATACGGCTGGAGAGCAGCAATATCAAGCCGCATCGCTCCAAAAACCGTGTATCTTGGTACAGAACCCGTAAGGCTTCCCTCCTTGACACCTGTACATAAAGACCTTATCTCCCATGCCCCGGAAGAACTGAATAAGGTACTTCACCTTTTACAGACACTTCCCATCTGCCATATACGCCGCAGGATGGGAGATAATAATACTTTCAATCCCATCTGCAATCTGTATTTGTCCGAAGCAGACCTGACCAATTACCGGTTAGGATATATGTGGGGAACAACTATGTTCAAGCCATCCAAGCAGCCGGGCCCGGAATTTACTATGATTCACATTCCGGAGGAACACCCTCTCCGCCAGCAAATACTTGTCCTCCCCGAACATAATATCAATATCGCCCTTGGGACTGATTATATGGGGGAAAATAAAAAAGGTTTTCTACGCCAGGCAATGTGGAGCGCAGACCAGGAAGGCATGCTCGGGCTGCATGCAGGCACAAAAATTGTCACCGCACGAGGAACTAACGGTAAGCTGAAGACCTATGGTGTGTTTCTCTTCGGGCTCTCTGCTACAGGAAAATCCACCTGGTCCTGCCATCAACTGGGCCTGGATCATAAGCAAAAGGAAAAAACCCTTGTCACTCAGGATGATATCTGCTTCCTCTGCAAAGACGGTTCTGCTTTGGGTTCGGAAAACAACTTTTTTGTAAAAACAGATGTCGAACAAAAATACCAGGAAGCCATGTACAATGCTTTGATGGATAAGACAGCTTTGTTCGAGAATGTGATAATAAAGGCCAACGGCCAGATTGATTTCCTCGATGAAAGCCTTACAGCCAATGGAAGAGCGGTTCTGCAGCGGGATAAACTTAAAGTCAAGATCAAGGGAAAAACAGTCAATATCTTTTCAAATTCCATAAACCTGCCGCCTCTGGAAGAACTCGACGGGCTCATCTTTGCCTTTATCACCCGCCGCAATACAATTATGAACTTTGCCCAGCAGCTTACCCCGGAGCAGGCTGTTCTGGCTTACCTCTGGGGGGAAAGCACCCACAGTTACGCCAGTCAGCCGCTTAAAGCAGGAGAATCCGTGCGTATTGTCGGCACTGATCCTTTCATCGTCGGCTCCCGGGCAAAAAAAGTAAACCGTTTGTATGAGATTATCATGACTTTAGCGGCCAATTACCCCGGCAAACTGCAGTGCATGCAGTATAACACCGGAGGAATGGGTGAGATTATCGAAACCTTTGAAGAAAACGGGCATAAGAAAAAACGGCTGAAGCGAAAGGTCAAGCGAGTGCCAATAAGCCTTATGGCCCAGATCCAAAGAGGTGATCTGCGGGGAACAAACACTTATGAGAAAGGCAGGCTCGGGACTAAAGCGATAACCCGGGCAGAAGGAAATACCCTGGATGAATGGGATACCGGAAAATTTTATTCCCGGGAGCAGATTGAAGGATATGTTCACAATCTTGTAGAAGGCAGAAAAAAATACACAGAGGAAATAGCGGCAGAAGGCCTTCGTGATGAAGTCCTGTATGCGGCTGAACGCTCTTTCCGCATAGATAAAAGCGGCATAAAATCAAAAGTCACAGGAGCGGAACAGCCGGAAGAAAAAAAGAAACCGGCCCAGCCATCTGAATTTAAATCAAGACCACGCCGGGAAGGATTTAGGCGTAACCGCTAACTAACCTGAATTATTCATAAAAAATGTCGATATGAATAATCCAGGTTCTCCTAAACTATTCACACTGGCATGGACACAGGTAAGTCCCTACGAAAGACAGGGATTT
>CBFDDY010000161.1:0-5805 GCA_965603705.1 uncultured bacterium
CTACGTTACAGCCCGGATGCTTCTTTGAGTGAATGTAAAGCTCTAGCTTCTGGATGACGTGGAAGAGTGCTGTAATAAATATTCCATTTGGCGGAGCAAAAGGTGCTGTAATCTGCGATCCTACTAATATGTCTGAAAACGAATTAAAAAAATTAACCAAGCAGTATATCAATGCTATAAGGGATATAATAGGCCCCTATAAAGACATCCCTGCACCTGATATGTTTACAAATTCTCAAACTATGGCCTGGATTGCTGATGCATATAACCAAAACGGACATATAGAACCAGCTGTGGTTACCGGAAAGCCTGTTTTTCTGGGAGGTTCTTTAGGAAGAGAAGAAGCTACTGGCACTGGTTTATTTTATATTTTAAGAGAGGCATCAAAATATTTGGATTTTCCCCTAGCTGATAAAAAAGTTGCAGTTTTAGGTTTTGGGAATGTTGGCCAATCCATTGCAAAACGTGTTCATAAAGCAGGATGTAAAATAATTGCTGTAACAGATATTTACGGGGGAATTTATAGTGAAAAAGGAATTAATCCGTTGGCTCTTAAGGAGCAGGTTATCAAAAATGGTTCTATTGTAAATTTTCCTGAAACGGTACCTATTGATAATGAGGGACTTATCAGTTTGCCCTGTGATATTCTTATCCCAGCAGCAGTTGAAGGACAGATAAATAAAAATAATGCATATGATATAAAGGCGAAAATTATTCTAGAAGGTGCTAATGGCCCTACTACAGTAGACGCAGACGAAATATTAAAAGAAAAAGAAACTTTTGTTATCCCTGATATCCTGGCAAATTCAGGAGGAGTAATGGTTTCTTATCTGGAATGGGTTCAGGACCTGCAGAGGTATTTCTTTTCTGAAGAAGAAGTGCTTGCTAAAACTGAAAAGAAATTGAAGCATGCGTTCTGGGAAGTTATAAAAACCATGAAGAATTATAAAGTGTCCATGAGAGAAGCAGCTTACATATTAGCAGTAGGAAGTGTTGCTAAAACATATAGAGTGTTAGGAAGAAATTAAGGAAATCAACTCTGACCTCCTTCAGAGTTATTCAGGTCACATCTAAATGTGACGCACTAACTTTAGGGAGTCTGTTTCAAAACAGACTCCCTATTTTTATTAAAAATTGCAAAAGTTGAGTAACACCTATATGGAAGAATTTCCTTGACATTCACACATTAAAAAGTGGTGTGGATTGTATATGCCTGAAAATAAATTTAGGGCTGAATATTCAGGTAAGCGTTTATATACCTTATCAGCATATTTTTCATTATACAAGGGAGAGGTAATATTTTTATCCTCTCACAGCTATATAGTCCAATCAAGCAACTAGCCTGACCTATTCATAAAAAAATGGCGACGTTTTTATTATTTTTTTCTTTTCAATGACATGAAAGATTTTATTAATGGGGAAGGGGAGGGTGAACCATTTATCATTTTATTTCGTCTTACATATTGACGATGCATTTTATTTTAAAAGGAGAGGAATGAAGATGAATAAAAAAATATTATTGTTTGCTGTTCTGGCTTTATTTATAGTTGGTTCAGGTTCTGATTGTGAAGATTTAATTGGGGAAAGCGTGCGCGGTTCAGGACATATGGGCGAAGAAATCCGGACTATAAGCGGTGTTTCAGGGGTGAAGCTGGCAACTTTAGGAAAGCTTTACATTGAGCTGGGTCAGGAGGAAAAACTTTTAATCAAAGCTGAAGATAATCTTCTTGAATACCTAGAAACAGATGTAAGAAACGGTGTCCTGATTATAGATACACGCAGGAATATAAATATTCGGCCAAGAAAAAAAGTAAGCTATTACCTAACGGTTACGGGATTAGAAAGCATAAAGATATCAAGCAGCGGGGATATAGAAGCTCCGGATTTAAAAACAAACAGGCTGAAATTTATTGTAAGTAGTTCCGGCGATTTAAGAACAGGTGAGCTGGATGTTAAATCTCTAGATGTTAGCATCAGCAGTTCAGGAGATATTTTTATCCCTAAGCTGCAGGCCAATATATTAGATGTCAATATCTCAAGCAGTGGAGACCTTGATATCGACAGGGGAAATGTTGAGAAGCAGGAGATCTCTATCAGCAGTTCCGGAGACTATCATGCCGGACGCCTTGAAAGCAGAGAAGCCCGTGTTCATATTAGCAGCAGCGGAGATGCATATCTGCGAATCGAGGATTACCTTTATGTCCGGATCAGCAGCAGTGGCAATCTCTATTATTCGGGAAATCCCCGCATAGATCAAAGCACATCAAGCTCTGGAAGAGTAAAAAAGCGATAGAATAAAACGAGGGATTTACCAGTATCCAGTTTGTTTTCCTTGTTTTATTTCAGATCATAATTTATTATCCAAGATAAGGATTTTTTCATGATCTGAGGATAGACAAATAAGGAGAACAAAATGGGAATGGATCAATTTAACAGGCGAGATTTTATTAAGAAATCAGTTTTAGCCGGAGCAGTTTTGCCTTTTGCCGGTAAGGATTTAGTGGCTGGTTTAAAAGAAAAATCCAAAAAATCAGTCCTAATGGTCTGGGGCGGATGGGAAGGCCATGAGCCGAAACAATGTGTAGATATTTTTGCTCCCTTGCTGAAAAAACAGGGTTTTGATGTGGAAATATCCAATACATTAGATGCCTATCTTGATGAAAAAAACTTAAATTCAAAGGATCTTATTGTCCAAGCAGTCACTATGAGTCCAGAGCCGGAAGATAGCCCGCGGATAAGAGGCCTCTGCAATGCAGTAAGAAATGGAGTTGGTCTTGCCGGTTGGCACGGTGGTCTGGGTGATTCTTTTAGAAATAATCCTGGATATCAGTTTATGGTCGGAGGGCAGTGGGTATCTCACCCCGGGGGTGAAATAGACTATAAAGTTAATATTATTGACCATGATGATCCGATCACTAAGGGACTTTCAGATTTTAAAATGAGTTCCGAGCAATATTACATGCATGTTGATCCAATTAATAAGGTTTTAGCAACAACAACTTATAGTGGTGAACATGATCCCTGGATCAAAGGGGTGGTTATGCCGGTTGTTTGGAAAAAAATGTTTGGAAAAGGAAGAGTTTTTTACTCTTCTTTGGGGCATATAGCCAGAGATTTTAATGTTAGTGAAGCTTTGGAAATTACGAAAAGAGGGATGTTGTGGGCCAGCGGCTCTATAGCATAAAGCGAAGGTATGGGGTCAGGTCTTTAAAACTTTTAAAACTTAAACCCATTGTTAATAATCAGGATAATAGTTTTAAAAGTTTTAAAGACCTAACCCCAATTAATTCTCTGCTTCCCGGCCGTCAAAGAGATGGATGATGCGCTGGGAATGGCTGGCTAAGCGTTCATCGTGGGTAACCATAATGATTGTATGTCCTTTCTTCCAAAGCCTGCCGAGAAGTTCCATTATCTCTACACCGCTTTTAGAATCAAGATTTCCAGTGGGTTCATCAGCCAGGATAATGGGAGGATCGTTGGCCAAGGCCCGAGCCAGAGCGATGCGCTGCTGCTGACCTCCGGAAAGCTCTGAGGGCCGGTGTTCTTTCCAATTTAAAAGTCCTACTTCCTTTAATAGCTCAGTAATACGTTCTTTTCGATTTTTGGTATTTTTTCCGTTAAAGAGCATGGGAAGTTCTACATTCTCCCAGGCAGAGGCATAGGGGAGGAGGTTAAAATTCTGGAAGACAAAGCCCATCATTTTGTTACGGATAGAGGCAAGCTGATCAAAAGTAAGCCCTGCTACGTTTTTACCTTCCAGAAAATAATCCCCTTCGGTTGGAGTATCCAGACAGCCGATAATATTCATAAGCGTCGACTTGCCTGAGCCGGAAGGCCCCATGACGGTTACAAATTCTCCGGCATCAATTTGCAAAGATACGCCGCTTAGCGCTTCAAGCGTTTGAGTACCCATATGATAAATCTTTTTTATTTTATTGAATTTGATCATAGTATCACCTCTATTCATACCGAAGAGAATCAATGGGATTGAGCCGGGAAGCACGCACAGCTGGGAAAATGCCTGACATAAATACCAGTGTCCCCACAATGACCAGAAAAATGATGAATGTCTCAAAGGAAAAAACCGGACGCAGGAGATATCCTTCAATGCCAAATCCATCATAATTGATCGGAACAAGCTGAACTAAATGGATGATGTTGAAAGCCGTGACAAGGCCCCAGAAAGTCCCTTTCACAAAAATAAACAGTGTTTCCAGAATAAATTGTTGAATAATCACCCGGCGCTTAGCGCCGAGAGCCATCTTAATGCCGATTTCCTGTTTCCTTTCTTTGATGACAGCATACATCAAATTAGTCACACCCACAGCTCCGATAAGCAATGTCAAAGCACCCATTATGCCAAGGAATACCTCTATGCCCATGAATATTGCTCCGGCTTCTTTAGCGTTATCGATCGTATTCCAGGTACTGAGAGCATAACGGTCAGTAGGGTCAAAACGGTATTTTTTACCCAATAAAGTCCCTACCCGCTCCTCAACAAGCGGAGATAAGAGGGTCTCCCTGGGCTGGATGTGGATGCGGTCTATATGGAGCTGGCTGTCGATCTGGGTAAAGGCCGAGTAGGGGAGGTAGATCTGATCTGCATCCGGCCCCTGATACAT
Source organism: uncultured bacterium (assembly GCA_965603705.1). Taxonomy (GTDB): domain Bacteria; phylum Acidobacteriota; class Aminicenantia; order Aminicenantales; family Aminicenantaceae; genus JAUVXM01. Next base: position 4,623 of record CBFDDY010000161.1, read on the forward strand.
GGAATCCTGGAGCTTTTTTTTCAGCACGCCAATAATAGTAAAAGGGACGCGTTTAATAATAATTTTCTGCCCTACAGGATTCTCTATGCCAAAGAGGTCGGTTCCTACTTTCCAACCGATAAAAGCAACTTTGCGGCCATTTTTCACATCTGAATCATTTATAAAACGGCCTCCCATTTGAGGAATCTGAGTCCGCATATGAGCGAACTCTGCGGTTGTTCCATGAATCGTCCGGTTGATCTCTTTGCGGTTTGCCGATACAGGAAAATTGTTATAAGATTCAGGAGCAATCAAGGATATTTCGGGAATTCTTTCTTTTAGATACTGGATGTCACCTGGGTAAAGACGAATCCGCCTTCCTTTGGGAAGCCCTTGATAAAGCTTTGAAGTTTGGCCTCCGGAGATCATGATCAGGTCTTGTCCTAAACCGCTGAAACTGATGCGGAACTGGGCAGACATTCCCTTACCAAAAGCAAGAAGCATAAGAATCGAGAGAGAGCCCCAGAAAAGAGCAAATGTGATCAGAGCAGACTTCTTGCGTCGTTTCTTGAATTCATTCGAAAAGAAGCGCAGCAATGTAAGATTCATTTTATTTCCTCAGAGCGGCGATCGGATTTGTCGAGGCAGCATTTCTGGCAGGAATAAAACCGGCAATAGTCCCGATGAGCAGAAGAATGGATATAGATGAGATAGCGACCAAGGGACTGATTTGGGGAGTTCCGACAAACTCGGTGACAGCTTCTGGCATTGAGTGAACTAGCCTTACTACAACTCCGGAAAAAGCAAAGCCGACAAGCCCGCCAATTAACATAATAGTGAGTGACTCGCTGAAAAACTGAAACAGAATTGTGCGCCGGCGAGCACCCACAGCCAGTTTGACTCCGATCTCCCGGCCTCGTTCTTCTACCACAACCATCATGATAGATGCGACTCCTACGCCCCCTACAAGCAGAGTAAAGGAGCCGATAACTCCCAGGAATATATTGAAGGCCATGAAAAAAGTCTGAAAACTTTTTTCCATCTCAAGCGTATCCCAAATACCGATCGCATCCGGATCCTGAGGATCAAACCCGATCAGCTTGGACAGGTGATTTTTGATTCCCTGGGTCACTTCCGCACTCCGGTTATAATCCAAAGGGCGGAAAATGATGTTAGAAACATATTTGGCCCCGTAGAGGGCGCT
>CBFDDY010000162.1:0-5798 GCA_965603705.1 uncultured bacterium
AAATGTTCCGCCCGTCCGGAAGATGCAGCAAGGGTGATAAAAGCGGCTGCCCGTTATTTCGGTGCCGCCACCGTGGGCGTAACAGTGTATGACCGGCGCCACATCAACGCCACAGAAAGAGGAAAAAATATCGTATTTGAGGCCGTAGATGAGCCTTATGAAGAGGATGAAAAGCTGGTCATACCCGATAAATGTAAGTACGCTATTGCTCTTAGTGTCCAGATGTCTCTGGATAATATTGCCTGTTCACCTTCCTCAATCAGCGGCGCCGGCTCCTCTTTGGGGTACAGTCGTTGTGAATTCCTGGTAGCAGGCCTGGCGCATTTTATCCGGGGATTAGGTTATGTTGCTATTCCCAGCGTCAATGATCTCGGTTCGAGCGTTGGCATTGCAGTGGACGCCGGCTTAGGGGAATTGGGGCGGACCAACCGCCTGATCACCCCGGAATTCGGGCCCATGGTCCGCCTGTGTAAGGTCATTACCGACCTTCCTATGGCCGTTGACAAGCCAATTGATTTCGGCCTCATGGAGTTCTGTAAAGTATGCAAACGGTGTGCCGAAGCTTGCCCGGCAAATTGTCTTTCTTTTAACGACGAGCCCAGTTTTAAAATAAAAGGCCCCTGGAATAACCCTGGCCATCAAGCTTGGTATGAGGACTCTCCCAAGTGCCTGGCTTACTGGTCGGAATCAACGGCAGGCTGTAGTGTGTGCTTGGCTGTCTGTCCCTGGACGAAGAAAGATAAAACCATGATTCACGACATAGTCAAGGCTACAAGCGCCAAGATTCCAGCCCTGGATAGATTCTTTACTTCCATGGATGAGGCTTTCGGTTATGGCCGTCAGAAAAGCGTCGAACAATGGTGGCATCTCGATCTGCCGGAGTACGGGATCGATACGATGCAAGGAAAGGGATGAGCCATGGACAAAAAAAACATGTATGCGGTATTAAAGATAAGGAAAAGACCCTATTATATTTGGATTTTACGTCTAATTTGGCTGGCCTGGTTATTATTCTGGATCGAGGTGGCTATTGGATCAGGACAAGAGCTGGAACCCAAAGCCTTCAATATTTCCTTGGTGATATTCTTGGTTAGTCTGGTTATCGGTTTATTCTTATGGTTTAAGGGAATTAGAAAAAACAGATAGCCTATATCACCGCCAGAGCCCGATACCGACAGTACCCTGAAAAAATGATTAATTCTTTGCAACTTCATATAACCTGGACAAGAAATAGGCTGTTCCGGCTGTGCCATGGGAAAAATTCGGCATAAGGCGAGGGTAATCGGGGGACATTGGCCAGGAGAGTCCGGTGTACAGTCCGGCGTCTCCGAATTGACTTTGCAGATCCGGAATTAAAGAAAGAAGATAATCAGCCCCGGCCTCTGCCTGTTTAATATAACTGTCCTCACCGGTTGTAAGATATGTTTCCAGATAAAAAAGTATCTGTAAACAAATTTTGTTTCTTAATAGATAGTAACTGAAATAAATCCTCTGTATAAGAGCTCTGATAAATAACCGAATATTAACCAAAATGGTATATAAGTTAATTTTACAAGTCCCATTATTGTCCATTTTGTCTTGTATTCCCAGGGGCATTTCTTGATAGTAAGCTTCAGTATATATCCATATATAAATTCTCCTGCTATAATGACAAAAAGATAAATAAAGCCCCTAAGTACAAAAGGAATGAATTTAATAGAATTATATAATGGTTCGATTATTAATCCCAAAGCTCCATAAAGAGGGAATATCCATAGGTAAGATCTACCCCGAAAAGAGATGTCTTTATATCTGATATAATCAGATATAGAAGTAAAAAACACTTCGATACCAACCCCGAAAAAGCTGTATATGAAAAATAAAATTAGATATTTCATAACCAAATTAATAGCACTTGATAAGTATTTTAATATATTACCGGTATATGCTCAATACGGATTATCCAGAGATTTGTAATCAGGGACGGTTCTATTTACTCGATGAGCGCTTGCTGCATACGCGGATGGTGGAGCTGATGGGATTTGAACCCACGACCTCTTGACTGCCAGTCAAGCGTTCTCCCAGCTGAACTACAGCCCCACAACTTGGCTATTCATATTACAAAAAGATCGGCAAACAGTCAATACCTGAAATGTTCACTGAATTTTCTTATTTCTATACAAATCAATGGAAACATGTTAACCTATAGTCAGTAAAGGAATTACTAATGACACAGAAGAAAAAACCAGAAAAAGCTTATAAAAATATTCTTTTTTGGATCGCAACCGGGGCAATTATTATTATTCTTTGGAGCCTATGGCAGCCTTCCAGCACTTCAGACAAAGAAATCACCTTCAGCCAATTTATGACGGCAGTGGAAAAAAATGAAGTCCAGGAAGTGACTATCACAGGATCTCAACTGGAAGGGAAATTCATAAGCGGCGATCCCTTTAAAAGCATATCTCCTGAACAATATAACGACCTTGTGAAAATTCTCCGGGAACATAATGTCATTATAACTGTTAAAGACAGCTCGCGCAGTCCCTGGTACTCTTATCTGTTTACCTGGTTCCCTATTATCCTGCTTATCCTTTTCTGGGTCTTTTTTATGCGCCAGATGCAGTCTGGAGGGAATAAAGCACTTTCTTTTGGTAAAAGCCGAGCCAAACTTTTCTCTGGTCTTCAGAAAAAAGTAACTTTTAAGGATGTCGCCGGAGTCGAAGAAGCAAAAGAAGAACTCTCAGAAATAATCGGTTTTCTAAAAGACCCAAAAAAATTCCAAAAATTAGGAGGGCGTATCCCCAAAGGTGTCCTCCTGGTCGGAGCCCCCGGGACTGGGAAAACACTGCTTGCCCGCGCAGTTGCCGGAGAAGCCGACGTATCTTTCTTTTCTATCAGCGGCTCTGACTTTGTGGAAATGTTTGTCGGAGTCGGTGCTTCTCGGGTACGGGACCTGTTCGATCAGGGGAAAAAGAAAGCGCCGTGTTTGATATTTATTGATGAAATAGATGCTGTAGGCAGGCATCGGGGAGCCGGTCTGGGAGGCGGTCACGACGAACGCGAACAGACCCTAAATCAGCTTCTGGTCGAAATGGACGGCTTTGATGCCAATGAAGGAATTATTCTGATCGCAGCCACCAACCGTCCCGATATCCTGGATAATGCTCTTTTAAGGCCGGGCAGGTTCGACCGGAGAATCGTAGTAAACATGCCCGATGTTAAAGGAAGAGAAGAAATCCTAAAAGTCCATATAAAGAATATCCCCCTTGATAAAAATGTAGATTTAAAAGTCTTAGCGCGTTCTACACCAGGTTTTTCCGGAGCAGACCTTGCAAACTTGATAAATGAGGGCGCGTTACTAGCAGCCCGCTTTAGTAAGACTAAAGTAAATATGAAAGATCTCGAGGCATCCAAAGATAAAGTCCTTATGGGAGTCGAGCGAAAAAGCATGATCATAAGTGATGAGGAAAAAAAGAGCACGGCCTATCACGAAGCAGGTCACGCTTTAGTCGCTGCCCTTATCCCCGAGGCCGACCCTATCCATAAGGTCACCATTATCCCCAGGGGAATGGCCCTGGGGCTTACCCAACAGCTTCCCATTGATGACCGCTATACTTATTCCAGAAAATATCTGGAAGCCCAACTTTCTGTACTTATGGCGGGCCGCATAGCTGAAATAATTGCCTTGAATAAAATCACAACAGGGGCTGCCAATGACTTTGAAAAAGCTACGGATATTGCCCGCAAGATGGTCTGCCAGTACGGCATGTCCGACTTAGGGCCTCTATCATATGGCAATAATGATGAACTGGTTTTTTTGGGAAAAGAGCTTACAACTCAAAAAAACTTCAGCGAGAAAACATCCGAGCTGATAGATGATGAAGTAAAAAATATAATTACCAGAAATTATGAAAGATCCGACCGCCTTCTCAAGAAATACAGCCCAGAATTGAGAAAAACAGCAGAGGCTCTCCTTGAAAAAGAAATACTTTCTTCTGATGATATCGATGCCCTTATCAACGGCAAAGACCTTCCCAAAAAAAAAGCTGCCAAGAGCCCAAAGTCAAAAAGTAAAAAGATCACTTCAAAGAAAACAAAAACCAGCTCCCCTAAAAAACAAGCATCGCCAAGAAGGACCCCAATCCAAACAAAAAAGTGAAAAACAAATTTATTCTTCAGGTTAATGGCAATAAATATGATTTAGGCCGGCAAACCTGGATTATGGGTGTACTAAATGTCACTCCGGATTCATTTTCAGACGGGGGACTATTCCTTAGTAAAGACAAGGCGGTCGAACAAGGATTAAAACTGATAGCTGACGGTGCAGATATCCTGGATATCGGAGGTGAAAGCACCCGTCCTGAATCAGTTACGGTAACAGCAGAAGAAGAATTGAAGCGTGTTGTTCCTGTTATCTCAGCACTAAGAAAACACACAGATACTCTTATTTCAATTGACTCAACAAAATCACAAGTCTCCCGGGCTGCCCTGGATGCGGGAGCAGATATTATCAATGATATAAGTTCCTTTCGTTTTGACCCGGAGATGATACCTCTTGCCGCTGAAAGACAAGTGCCTGTCATAATCATGCATATGCTGGGCACACCTAAAAACATGCAGAACAATCCCCATTACGAAAATCTGCTTTATGAGGTAAAGTCATTCCTAGAGGAAAGAATCAAGGCAGCTGTATCAAGGGGAATTAAAAAAGAAAATATAATTATCGACCCAGGCATAGGTTTCGGTAAAAGACAGGAAGACAACCTATGTTTGTTAAAAAATCTAAACTTTCTCGAAGAACTCGGGCAACCTATACTGGTCGGGCCCTCCCGCAAATCCTTCATTGGGAATATTCTTAATCTGCCGCCTCAAGATCGGATCGAAGGCACTATCGCTTCAGCCCTTATCAGCCTCCTCAATGGAGCTAACATTTTACGTATACATGATGTAGCAGCGGTAAAACGTGCTGCCAAGGTAGCCGACTCTATAATGAACAAAGGGAGTTATGCTTAATACTTTTTTTACTGATATTGCCAATGCCTTAAAGGCATTTACCCTGGGAGACTTCCTGGATATTCTGCTGGTTACTTTTATCCTCTATTCATTTTTCCGGCTGATCAAAGATACCAAAGCCTATCAAATGGCAATAGGATTGGGTATAGTGCTTCTCCTATTTCTCGTCTCCCAATGGGCAAACCTTATTGTTACTCAAAGGATTATCAGTAGCTTTATTACTTATCTGATTATTGCAGTTATCATTCTCTTTCAGGGAGAATTGCGCAGATTCCTAACTTCCATCGGCTCCCGGTCGTTCAAAAAACATCCTTCTTTTAAATCCCTGATCGAAAAATCCGAAGAAATCCTGCTGGCAATAGAATATCTTTCAACAAAAAAATAGGAGCATTGATAGCGTTCGAAAAAGAAGTGTCTCTGAATAGCTATGCCAAACGGGGAACTGAAATAGACGCAGCCCTTTCCAAAGACTTGTTAGTCAGTCTTTTTTATCCAAATTCACCTCTTCATGACGGAGCAGTTATTATCCAGGAAAACAAAATTAAAGCGGCAGGTTGTCTATTACCTCTACCGGCAGTATACAAATTAGGTAAACATTTCCAAACCCGAACCCGCCATCTCGCTGCCTTGGGGCTTTCCCAGGAGACAGATGCAGCTGTCATTATCGTCTCTGAAGAAACTGGGACGATTTCTGTTGCAACCGAGGGAAACCTGGAAAGAGGATTGGATAAAAAACAATTAAAAGAATATATGCTTGATTACCTGAAATAAAATGCATGGAAAAATAAAATCATACTTAACTGATA
>CBFDDY010000163.1:0-5739 GCA_965603705.1 uncultured bacterium
ATCGTTTATAATATTATTTATAATAGGGATTAAAATACCAAACTATATAATGGCTACCGTAATCTGGTTTACTTATCTTACTTTTTTGGCTTATACTCGTACCATTTTTTTATGGCATCTACGGATGCATTAATAACTGGATAAACGAGGGGAGAGGGAGATAACATGGGATGAGTTCCGATTTGAAGATTATCGATATCCATATCCGTCATCTTATTGAGGATCATTACTGAAAACATGTTAACGAGCTCTCCAACCGAGTCACCTCCATACATCTGTGCTCCTAAAAGGGTATGCGAATAGCGTGCAAAGACAAGTTTCATGTGCAGCTTGGAGGCCCCCGGTAATTTCCCAGGATGCCGGTCGATCGTTGTGGCTTGCCCCACGGTGTAATCCATATTCATTTCTATGGCTTTTTGTTCGCTCAATCCGCTTGCTCCAAAGGCAGTCCGGCCGATTTTAGTGGAAAATGATCCCAGCACACCGAGGAATTTTCGCATCACTTTGATCTCAAATAGATTGGAGCCGACAAGGCGTCCTTCTGCCATAGCTGTTGACGCCAACATAATATTGGAAAATTCACCGGAAAAAAAATCATATTTTGCAGCGCAGTCACCAATTGCAAAAACATCTTTATCAAAAGTGCGTAAATAATCATTGACCCATATGCCATGATTGGGATGGACGGCTAGTCCAAATTTACTAGCCATTGATAATACCGGTTTGGCTCCAATGGATACAATTGCCATATCGGCGGGAATCTCGTCTCCATTATTCAATCGTATTCCCGAGACAGTGTCATTACCAAGGATGGAATCAACTCTGTGTCCGGTTAGAATTCCTGGTCCATAGTAGTAGGAAAGATGCCTTTCATCATTTCCACAAGGGTGACTTTTTTACCGGCTTTTAAAAACTCATCCGCCATTTCGACGCCGATGTAGCCGCCTCCAATGATAACGATGTTTTCGGATTCCTGGGAATAGGCTTTCATGTCAACTAAGTAGTCCCGGTCTTTTTTCACAAAATAAATACCTTTTTTATCTATACCTGGGATAGGAGGTTTGATCGGAGCCGCTCCAACTGCCAGAACCAATTTATCATAAGTTATCTTTTCGCCGCTTTTAAGTTCAAGAGTTTTACCTTTTTTGTCTAAAACTTCGTCGATAATCAGGTCGGCTCCTGCTTGCTCGACCAATTTATCGGGTAGGGTATCATCATCAACTGTATCCAATGAGTGCATCGTATAGGGTATACCACAAGGAATGAGTGATATCTTCTCTTTCCGGATAAGTGCAATGCTTTTATCCGGATAGAAATTGTGGGCAGAAATAGCACAGGTAACACCGGCTGGTCCGCCTCCGATTATTACAACATCATATTTTTTCATTAAAATCTCCTGTATATTATTATTTTTGAAGTGATATAGAATAATTAATATTTATCACTTTAAAAAAAAGCATTATACTACTATCTGATTTTACTATCAATACGATAATAGGCCCAGGCAATGCTCTCATTGAGTTTCTCGCAATGCAACTTTTTTTATTATTCTTCCGTTAAAATGATCTATAGAGTTTTTTTTTAAACTTTATTTCAGGCATTCCGTAATGAATATATTAACCTATATTATTCACGAGTCTAGGTTGCCGCAGATGCGAGGAACAGGGGGTGAAGCTGTGGTCCCATTTTTTAGGAATAGTCCAGGTTAAGGAATTTATGATGAATAAAGGAAAACTATATATTTTTTTGTGGATTTCTGCTGCTTTTTTTATGCTTACGGTCAAAACCTATCCCCAGACTAACCAGATAGATATCGAAGCTTTGAAAAAGGAAGCGCCAAAAGTCTTTATCGACTGTGGCATGTGTGACATTGACTACATTCGTACAGAAATTACCTTTGTCAATTATGTTAGAGATCGCAAAGAAGCCCAGATTCACATTTTAATAACTACCCAAAGCACAGGAAGCGGAGGAAGGGAATATACTATAGCATTTATAGGACAACAGGAGTTTAATGGAATAAACGATACTCACAAATATTATTCACAACAGACAGATACCCAGGATGAGATCAGAGAAGGTTTGGTGAAAGCTTTAAAAATCGGAGTAATGAGTTATGTTGCTAAAACCTCAATTGCAAGCCGTATTAATATTTCCTATTCCGCTAAAACCGATATGGCAGATAAAGTGAATAAATGGAATTATTGGGTTTTTAGACTCAGCGGAAATGGATATTTTAATGGTGAAAAATCCTATAAATCAAGATCTTTAAGCAGTTCCTTTGACGCCAGCCGAGTGACTCCGGATTTAAAAATTAGCATGTCTCTATCTACTTCTCACAATAGGAGTGATTATATTTATACTGATGAAACCATTGAGAGCATCTGAGAAAGTTACCGTTTTCATGGCTTATTTGTTAAAAGCTTAAATGCTCACTGGTCGATTGGATTTTTCTTAAGTGCGGCTTCTTCTACTTATGAAAATATTGAATTCTCTCTTGTTCCTGCCCCGGCCATAGAGTTCAACCTCTTTCCTTACTCTCAATCAACCAGATGGCAGCTTCGCTTTATGTATAAGGCCGGTTATAATGCTGTCCGCTACCGGGAAGAGACGATTTTTAATAAAACTTCTGAGAATCTTTGGAACGAATCTTTATCAGTTACGTTTGATATCAGGGAGAAATGGGGAAGCATCAGCACAACTCTTACGGGATCACACTATTTCCACGATTTTAGCAAAAACCGCCTAACATTTTTCAATATCCTTAACCTGCGGCTCTTTAAAGGGCTTAGTTTTTTCGCCTTTGGCGGAGGATCAAGAATCCATGATCAGTTATCCCTGACTAAGGGGATTGCTTCTCTGTAAGAGCTATTGCTGAGGCGTACGCAGCTTGAAACCAGTTATGATTATTTTTTCTCAGTCGGACTCAGCTTTACTTTCGGTTCTATCTTTACAAACGTTGTTAATCCACGTTTTGGTTCGAGCGGTCATGGGGGAATGTCGATAATAATTAATTAACCTATCTGAAAACCAGGAATGATGCTGTGAAAAAGGAGAAAAAAGTGGAAATAAAATGGGACATAACAAAAAAAATAAAACCATTGAAAAACACTCTTTTTATCGGCTGGATATTTTTTACTCTTATTTGTTTTTCTCCCCATATTTTTTCCCAGGCATCTAAGCTTGATAAGGAAGTAATAAAAGAAAGTGTCCTTACAGTTTTTATTGATTGCCAATGGTGCAAGCTTGCTGAAATTCAACAAGATATTTCATTTATCAAATTAGTAGAAGAGCAAGATAAAGCCCAGGTTTATGTGCTTATAACAAAGCGAGATACAGCCAGCAGTGGGACTGAATTTATTTTATCTTTTAAAGGACAGAAAGAATTCGGGGGGGATAATGACCAATTAAAGTGTCAGACAGATAAAGGTAAAGAAGAAAAAGAACTGATGAGCGAACTGATAAATACTTTAAAAATGGGATTTATGCGTTATGTCGGGAAAACGCCCATTTCAAGCTTGATTTCCATCCGGCTTATGGATGAAGTAAAGCCGACTGCAGTAGAAGACAAGTGGGATTTTTGGGTCTTTAGCATCAGCGGTGATACTTTTTTAAACGGTCAAAAATTATATAAAAACGGAATGCTTTTTGGGTCTTTTTATGCAGACCGGGTTACTCCCGAACTTAAAGTCAGGTTATCTGTGGGCGCTATGTATAATCAAGACAAGTTTACTTTTGATGATCAAATAATAAAAAGTTCATCAAACAGCCAGAATTTTACCGGATTAATTGTTAAAAGCCTGAATGACCACTGGTCTGTAGGAGGGTATTTTTCAGCTTTATCTTCGAGTTATACAAATACCAAATTCAGCTTAAGCCCTGGGCGATAGAATACAACCTGTTTCCCTACTCACAATCCACCCGCCGGCAGCTTCGTTTTTTTTACAGACTGGATTTCAAATCGACCTGGTATCAGGAAGAGACGATTTATGAGAAAACACATGAAAACCTCTTAAAAGAATCATTATCTGCGACACTTGAGCTTAAGCAAAAATGGGGGACTATAAGCACTTCGATCGAAGGGTCAAATTATTTCCATGATTTTAGTAAAAACCGAATAAACTTAACAGGAGAATTATCTCTTAGACTAATTGAAGGGCTAAATATAAATTTTAACGGCAGTTATTCCAGAATCCAAGACAAGCTCTCTTTAGCCAGAAGCGACGCTTCTTTTGAAGAAATCCTCTTGCGCCGCAAAGAAATTGCCACCACTTATAATTACTATTTTTCGGTCGGATTAAGCTATACCTTTGGTTCTACTAAGAGCAATGTTGTAAATCCACGCTTCGGAACAGGGGGCCAAGGGATCAGCATCTCGTTTTAATAAGCTCCTGCATAATGCGTGTATTAGTCGTTTTGCTTCCAGACTAACCTGTAACACTTAGCCGTTCTGAATCCGGTTTCTTCATCGCTTTCAAGAGTGTAAACCTTGTTATCTTTGAAAATTTGCGGACGAATATCGCTCCAAATGCGGGCTTCATATAAGCCTTCGGGATTGAAGATATCATAAGCCAGAGATGTACGTTCTTCCTGCTTTTTCTTTTCATATGTTTCAACCCAAAGATTACCCTGGTCATCCACAAGCATACGTTCGGTGATAGTCTTGATCGAAGGCAGCATCATATCCTTAACCATTTTAGAAAAAGGGCTGTCCGGACGTTCATCGGCCCGTTTTCTGAACTCTTGCTGCTCCTCAGTAGTATAAGGAACGGGAGTGTAGGGCCTGTCCAATTTACGAATTAGGTTGCCCCCTTCATCAAATACTTCGATCATGTAATTGTCGTTCATACAGTGATAAAGAAGTTCCCGGGCAGGATCAGCACATAAGATGGAGTGGGGAGTATACGGGATCCCCATAGCGAAGGACATCCCACCCTCAGTGAATATTTTTGGCCGCCGGGGTATGAACTCACCGATAGATTTAATTTCTTTTCCGGTAAAGTCAAAGGTCTTGACGAATAATTGGGTTTCTTCTCCGTATATAAATTCATCAATAGTGAGAGAATTTTCTGTTATCCAGAAGCATTCAAAGTGATTGTTCCTCCAGGGATAACTGTTCTGAAATTTTCCCTTCGGATCAAAAAAGGATGTTCGCCGGGTCCGCCAGTCCAGCACCAATAGGCTTCCGTCAGGAAAAAACTTCATAGGACCTATGCTTTGGAATTCCCCAGGTCCTTCACCTTGGCGGCCTATAGACTTAACAAAAGTTCCGTCTGGGGAAAAGACCTTTATAGAAAAGTCCTGGCTGTCGAAGATGCAGATATTTCCCTCTGAATCAATGGTGATCCGGGAAGGTTTGTAAAGGATGATATTCCCGTTTGTATCTTCTTCATTAATGGCAAGCTCTTCCTCGAATGTCACACTTTTTTCAGGATAGAGCGGGATTTCCAGATTATGGATATGCTGGACTCCGTCAATTGTTTCAATTTTTGCAGACGGAGTTTTTTCTCCGCAAGCTGCAAACAGCAAGATAATAAAAGCTGTTATTGCAAAGTATGATGCAAAACGCATAACATCACCTCCATCTTGTAATTTTCTAACAATATAACCAATAGCCCAGGCAAAGTAAATATTATTCTCCCAATCAGTCAAAAAATCTTCGGGATAAAAATAGTGTTTGATATATTGATTGCAATGCAACACTATGAAAGAAGGAAATAAGAAACATTAATAAAGGAG
>CBFDDY010000164.1:0-5727 GCA_965603705.1 uncultured bacterium
TACCCTGTGCCTTGCATCTGCAGCAACCTCGACTCGTGAATAATCCAGGTTAGAAGTTATTCAAGTTTTAAAGACCTGACCCCATGACTTCTATTCGCCGCCTATCTGCATTTCTTTAATACGTATAGTAGGTGCTGTAAATGAGCGGGTAAGGTCAAGATCATTTCCAAGCATATCGATTCCTATAAGCATTTCCTCTGCTGTTCCAGCAATAGTCAGCCCTTTAACAGGAAAGACAACTTTACCGTTTTTTATCCAGAAGCCTGAAACGCCTCCACTGAAATTTCCATTTACCGGATTTATTCCATATCCTGTTACCCCTTTAAGCCATAAACCATTCTGGGTAGCTTTGATGATCTCTTCAGGAGACATTTCTCCGGCTGCAATATAAAAACTATGCGCTCCGATCCCTGGAAGGGTTCTAAATCCTCTGCGAGAAGCATTACCGGTACTTTTAACGCCTGCTCGGCTGGCTACGATCGTATTGTACATGAATTCCTTTAGAACGCCTTTGTCTACAATAGTTCTTTTTTGCGTAGGAACGCCTTCTCCATCAAATGGAGCTGTTCCAAGTCCTTTGGGAATAGTTCCATCATCTATTATGGTTATATTATCCGCAATAATCTTCTTGTTCATTTTTTGAGCAAGAAAACTGGCCCCCTGAAGCACCTGTTCTCCATTAACTGCCGCCAGGATTCCTCCTAAGATCGAACGGGCTGTATCCGGGTCAAAAATAACAGTAGCCTTTTGAGTCTTGACCATTTGAGGGTCGAGCATATCATAAGCATCCTTGGCCGCTTTTCCTGCTATTTCTTTAATCGGTTTCAGGTCGGAAAAAAATCGACGCGAACAATATTCTCCACCGGAAGATTTCTGTTCTCCTTTCTCAGCTACAACAGATACACCGATCGTACAGGCGGATTCTTTATAACTCTTTGAAAGTCCATTTGAGTTTGCCAGAAATATTTCTCCCTCTCCCTCGCTGAATACAGCTCCTGCACTCTTTGTGATCCTCTGGTCCTTCATAGCAGCCTTTTCCACTTCTTTAGCCATTGTTATCTTTCTATCCAGCGAAACTTGGCTTATCTCCGGATCAAAAAGAGAACCTACTTCAGTAATTCCTTTGTCATCCGGCAATTTATTGTTTTCATCTGGAGTCGTATTTCCAGCAAATCTAACCGCACTTTCCATTGCATTTTCCAGAGAAGATTCCGAGAAATCATTACAATGGGAAAATGCCAATTTTCGATTCTGAAATACTCTGAAACCGGCTCCGTGGGAAGCTGCCTCTTCTACAGTCTCCACTTCTCCGTTTCGGACTTCAATACTTAGATTGCGGCCTGTTTGGATGAAAACTTCGGCAGAATCTGCACCTTTGTCTAAACACTTTTTTACTAGATTTTCTGCTAATAATTTGTAATCCATGATCAACTCCTTACCCGGCTTCCGCCAACATTAATGCCGCGTATCCTTACAGTCGGTTGCCCTGCTGAAACCTCAGCAGCCTGTCCTTTTCCACAAATCCCCGGACCAAACGCCAGGTCATCTCCGACAGCATCCACATTAGAGATTATGTCGAGACAATTCCCGATAAGCGTTGCTCCTTTAACCGGAGCAGTCTTTTTTCCATTTTCTATCAGATAAGCCTCCCGGCAGGTAAAATTAAAAACTCCTGTGGTCGGGTTAACACTCCCTCCGCTAAGGCTCTGGACATAAATTCCCTTCTTTGTGGATGCCAGAATATCCTGAGGATTATCTTTTCCTTTTTCAATAAATGTGTTTGTCATACGCGGAATCGGGATATAGCGGAAGCTCTCGCGACGGCCATTGCCGGTTCGTTCCATATTGATCTGCTTGGCTGAAAGGATGTCCGTCATGTATTTTTGAAGCACTCCTTCTTTAATAAGGACATTACGTTTCATCTGAGTACCCTCATCATCAAAATTTATGGTACCGCGCATATTCTTGATGCTGCCATCGTCTATCATAGTAAAAATATCACTTGCAACTTTTTGCCCCAGTTTTCCGGTAAACACTCCCACTTCCTTAGCAATATTATCAGCTTCAAGAGGATGCCCCACTGCTTCGTGTACAAGTACTCCTCCCCATCCATTCTGCATAACAATATCCATTTTTCCGGCAGGACAGTCTTCTGCCTCAAGCATTGCTATTGATTCACGAGCGCAAGTACGAGCGACATCCTCAGGAGGGTATTTTTCGAACATCTCAAATCCCATATGTTTACTTAATCTTTCTCTTCCCATATGCCGCGTGTTTTTACCTACACTAAGCGTATTAACAATAAAGAACATAAGCGGTAGTTCATCACTAAGAAGCAGGCCTTCACTATTAGCAATAGTTCTTCCCCTTACTTCATCATAATAGCTTATGGATGCCATCTTGATACGGGGGTCATAATCAAGAGCTGCTTGATTGGCCCTTTGCATTACATCCAACCGTTTTTTATCCGCCACCTCTCCCAGGGAAACTTGCACAGTGATAAATGACGGCCGGCTTTCAGATCTGACATCTACAGGCTGGACAGCTTTTGACCCTTTGGCAATATAAGAGGCTACTTCTGCAGCTTTGAGTAGTTTTTCTTCCGATATTTCATCCGTATAAGCAAAACCAGTCTTGTCTCCGGAAATAACCCGGACTCCTGCTCCTTGACTGATTCCAAAGACTGCGCTTTTGAACTTGGATTCTTCCATCAAAATATTTCTGGAAATCCGGTTTTCAAAATATACGTCAGCAAATTCCCCGCCCTTCTCAATCGCTTTACTAATAGTTTTATTCAGAAGAATCGGATCAGGGATTAAAGCAGCACCTTGTTTCTCTTTTTCCTTGCATGAAAGCAGATGCATCATAAGTGAAGGAGTCGCAGCCATGGCTACTCCTCCTTTGAGGCTCATCTGTATAAATTTTCGACGCGGGATGTCTTCCCTAAAATACTTTTTTACACTCATTTCTCTCTCCTTACAATTATCTTGAACTATTCATCAAAACATAGACATTTTTTTATGAATAAACCAGCTAAATTATATAAGCTCAAATTCATCCAAATATTTTGGAACGCTTACTTTCCACCCTTTTTTCTTTTTTACAGCATCTGCCAGGCTTAAGGCTGATTTTTCTTCACCGTGGGTTACAAATAATTTTTCAGGGGGAATTTCAAAATGTCCGAGCCACTTGAGCAAAGCTTTTCTGTCCGCATGGGCAGAAAAGCCGTGTATTTGTTCCACCTTCGCTCTAAAATTGTAATATTTCCCATGGATCCTTACTGTTTCCATCCCATTTACAATCAATCTGCCCAATGTACCTGAAGCCTGGAAACCAACGAACAGTAAAGTCGACTCCGGCCGGGACACATTTCGGGCCAGGTGGTGTTTTATTCTCCCCCCTGTACACATCCCGGACCCGGCCATAATAATTGCGGGTTCTTTTATGGTGTTAATAGCCTTGGATTCATCTGTCGTCCTGACCAACTTCATTCCAGGAAAATGAAAAGGAGATTCATTCGTCTGAAAGAGCTTTATGCTCTCATCATCCAGGCAGTTTTTGTGCTTCCGAAACACATCTGTCACGCCTACAGCCATAGGGCTATCAAGAAAGATTTTAATAAAAGGGATAGCATTCTCCCTGACAAGCCTGCTGAGATGATACATCAATTCCTGAGCACGTTCTATCGCAAAAGTCGGTATGACAATATTCCCTCCTTTAGCGATAGTATTATTGATGATTTTGCTAAACAATTTATCAACCTCTTCCGTATCCTCGTGATTCCGGTCTCCATAAGTCGATTCCATTACCACATAGTCCGACTGGGTAAAAACGGAAGGGTCCCGAACCAGAGGTTTATCCCACTGTCCGATATCACCGGAAAATACAATTTTTTGGGATATCCCCTTTTCAGATACTTCAATCTCTACCATTGCCGAGCCAAGGATGTGGCCGGCATCAGAGAACTTAACCGTAACTTGGTGATCGAGAGAAATCTGAGTGTCATACGAAACAGCTTTAAACAATGGCAATGATGCTTTGGCATCTTCAACTGTATAAAGAGGTACTTCAGGATATGGGCCTTTTCTTCCTTCTCGTTTATGACGTTTTTTCTTATAGGCAGCATCTTCTTCTTGAATTTTGGCTGAATCCAGCAAAACAATTTTAAGCAAATCGATCGAAGCTGAAGTAGCTAGTATCTGTCCGGAAAAACCATCTCTTACAATTTTCGGGATAAGCCCCACATGGTCCAGATGGCTATGAGTTAGGATAATATAGTCAATCTTCTTTGGGTCGATCTGGAATGGAGCCCAGTTTCTTTTTCTATACTCACGCTCCTGATACATGCCGCAGTCGATGAGTATACAAAGCTCCCCGGCTTCCAAAAAATAGCATGAACCAGTTACCTGCCGAGCAGCTCCCAGGAATTTTATTTTCATAGCATAAGGATATACGAAAAAATTATTTTAAGCAATCCAAGCTTATATCAAATAAAAATCAATAAAATTTATTCACGAGTCGAGGTTGCCGCAGATACGAGGCGCAGGGGGTGAAGCTGTGGTCCTTCACTGCGAATCCGCTGCAACAAAGTATATGCGGTGAGATCAGCTCGCCTGAAAGGTAAGAAATGTCGATTATAAATAGAAATTACATTGTGAACGAAATGGTAAATAGGATTTACGTATCACTCAATGTAGAATATCGATCTAAAAGAACTTATCATAAATATCGACATTTCTTATGAATAAACTTTATTTAAAGCTTTATAACTAATGATGTAAGAAGAAAGGAATCAGTGTTTTTAAAACCCGGAACAGGCTGGTGGGAATAGATTATCTCAATACTTGTTTTTAAAGCTAAGCTCGGAGTAATGGCAGCATAAATGGAAGCAAATGAATTCATTCTGTAGTCATTGGATTCTTCAAGATTTATAAATATCGTCTCCTGAAAGGAACACCGGGCTGTTTTTGATAGGGTTATTTCCAATTTATTAATAATAATAGAAGAAAGAAATGAAGCTTTTGTGGTTTTTTCCCATACTGATGATGTGCTGTTGACATTATTCATTGTCACCTGATTGCTGTTTTCTTCATTATTCCATCCAAAGGCAACCTCAGAAGATAAAATCATTTTTTTATTTTTCAACCAAGTAGCCCCTCCCCCCCCTGATAGGGCAAGGCGGTAATTATATCCGGCTAATTCATTACGTTCGTACCGTGCAAATCCAAGCAGATAAGCAAAGGATTTAATATGGTGGTCATATTTTATATGGGAGTAATAAATTTCCGAAGTTTTTATACCATTTGATTTTGCCTTGATGAACCTGCCTTTAAATTCGAGCTTATTCTTTCGAAGGGCAAGATTCTGTTTGGTATCGAAACTGTAAGAGATATTTTTATTATTCCCCTTTACAAGAACCATAGAAAAACCTGTTTCAGAAGAGTATTTAAACTTTTTTTCCCTTTTTTCACCTTCCACTTCAGCAAAAACACCAAGATTAATCATTATGATGGAGAGCAAGAAAAGAAAAGATAATTTTAAATATTTTTTCATAGCATACTAGATTAAAATAAAAGCTATATTATTTCAATATTTGATTTTAGCTGAGTTCCCCCATTTTTCCTAATCTTCTGATTCTAAGCAAGAATCAGGTCATTTGATACAAAAACACACGGATTTTCCCCAGCGCGGAAAATCCGCTCGGATACAGTCTTCGCTCTCTTCTCC
>CBFDDY010000165.1:0-5693 GCA_965603705.1 uncultured bacterium
GTTGAGCGATCTTTGTTTCTTCTTCAAGGGGAAATTTACTGATCAGAAGCCTGAAAACAGAAATTGCCTCATCTTTTTTATTAAGTTTCATAAAGCTTATGCCTTTTTTTAAATAGGCGGCAGCGATTTTATCGCCATTCGGATAAATAAGAATAAAATCGTTAAATTTTTGGATAGCTTCTTCAAATTGATTCTGGCTGAAAAAGGATTCTCCGATCCAGTATAGAGCATTATCCGCCAAAGGGCTTTCTGCAAAATGTTCCCGGTAAATTGCAAATCCCTCAATTGCCAGCTGGAAATTACCTTTGAGATAGTCAGACCTTGCCATATTAAAGACTTGCTGGGGGCTTAGATCAGGGGGAGGCGTGGCGATGGGCTGTCCTTCAATTTCCGCAGATGTTTCCTCGCCTCCGATATTTTCTTCTCCTAAAGGTTTTTCGGATTCTGCATCTTCAGGTGTCTCTTCAGGAGGAGAAGCAGTTTGTTCTATTTCTATAAGTTTTTCTGCTATTTTTGCCAATTCAAAACTTATAGTATTAAATTTCTGCAGAAGAACTTGATATTGAGCGGGAATTTTTTTCTGTTCTATCAATAAATCTGCTTGTTCGTTACGGGAAAGCTGGCTTAATTTCAGGATATCAGCAAGTTGTTTCTGGATGTAATTTATTTCTTCCCGGTTGCTGTCAATTTTTTTGTCCAGGTTTTGAAGTTGTTGTTTAAGTATCTGAATGTCTTTGTAGATAAGTTCATAAGCTTTTTTACTTTTATCTGCACCACTTAGGAGGATAGAGAGAGACGTAAAAATAACCAGTCCAAAATAAAATCTTTTATGCATATACTATTTTTCTATAATCGTAAACTGATCCCGGCGGTTTTTTTGCCAGGCAATTTCGTTGTGCCCGGAGTCTGTAGGTTGGCTTTTTCCATATGATACAATTTTTATTCTATCTGAAGAAATTCCCAGAGAAAGGAGATAGTCAAAAGCGCTTTTTGCTCTTTTTTCACCAAGGGCCATGTTATAGTCTTCGGTCCCTCGTTCATCGCAGTGCCCTTCTATCAGGATTTTTACGCTTTTCCATTTTTTCATCCAGACAGCATTATTCTGAAGAATCGGCTTAGCATCTTCACGAATGAAAAATTTGTCATAATCGAATAGGATAACGTTCATAGGTTTTTCGGCATTCAGTTCTTCCAGACTTTTTTGTGCAAAAATCTCTGCTTCTGTTAATTTAGGTTCTTTTACAGGCGGTTTCTCAACTTTTTCGACTTTTGGTTGCTCTTTAACCTGAGGCGGTGGAGGTGTTTCTTCCACTTTTTTCCTGCAGGATGCAAAGAATGCGATCACCAAAAAACAAGAGAGAGATAGGATTAGAATTTTTTTCATAGTGTCTCCTTAAGATGTTTTTATTAATAGGTTTTAACCAGATCCCTTTATTTTATACAATTAAAATTTTCCTCTGTCAACCTTAAATGCTAGTTTCTTGCCAAGTCAGGAAGTTTGTTTTGGCCTTTTGAAGTCAAACGCTTTAAATTTGCGCCGTCATAGTCAATGGAATAAAGCTGGATAGTACCGATGCGGTTCGAGGAAAAAATAATATGTCGTCCGTCCGCAGACCAACAAGGGGATTCATTGCGGGCATATCCTTCTGTAAGCTTTATAATTTCATCAGTTCTAAGATTTAGGATGTAAAGGTCGAATACGGCTTGAACCCGGGAAACATAGACAATCCTATCCCCTGTTGGAGACCAGGATGGGCTGTCATGGTAGTTTCCTCCAAAGCTGCGCCTTCTCACATTTGAACCCTCAGCATCCATAATATAGATTTGTGGAGAACCACCCCTGTCTGAAGTGAATGCGATCTCCCGGCAGTTGGGGGACCAGGAGGGGGATACATCAGCAGCTCTATTAAAAGTAAGCCGCTTTATATTTGTGCCGTCGCTTCTGGCAGTATATATTTCAGAATTGGATTCATCCTCGGTAGAACAAAAAGCCAATTTTTTACTGTCTGGTGAGAAACAAGGCCCGAAACTTGTGCCGCGGTCATAGACAAGTTTTCTTTTGCCTTCAAATGGATTGTAAATGTAAAGCCTTGCATTTCCTCCTTTGAATTCAGTATATGCGATTGATTTTCCATCGCTTGACCAGGCAGGCATGTAATCTTTTTCCCGGTTGAATGTCAAACGTGTCTGACTGTGGCCGTCGTAATCCATCATGTAGAGTTCATTATTTCCGTCGCGGTTAGAGATGAAGACAATCTTAGTTGTGAATATCTGGGGCTCACCATAGGTTTCCATCAAAAGGTTGGAAAACTTATGAGCAGCAAGGCGGAGAAGGGATTTTTCCGTCTGATAGGTCTTGCCCCGGATGAATCGTTCCGATTTTACATCATAGAACTTGGCTTCAAACTGGATAGTCTTATCATCTTGTTTGGATATTTGTCCTACAATTAATAGTTTTGCTTGGATAGATTCCCAGTCATTGAAGAGGATTTTGTTAGGATCGAGGGGTTTTATATAATTGTAATAATTTTTAGGAAGAGGGCTGAATACTCGGCTGTATTTAAGGTCATCTGAGATCACTTTATAGAGGATATCAGCAGCATCTTTTGCTTCGGGAGAGGTATCTTTAACTGAAAAATTAGGGATAGCCACCGGAATTAAGGGCATTCCTTCTTTAATGCTCATCACTACTTCTTGTTGGGGATACAGGGTAAAATTGGCTACTAAAAACAGACATGCGAGGGTTATTAATTTTCTTACAATCATTTGTTATGCTCAAAGATCAAGCGTATTTGCAAATATTCATCTTCATATCCAGGGGGTAATGGAGGGAATGGAGACGCATCGCGGACAGCCCGGATGGCGGAAAGGTCCATGGTCCTTACGCCGCTGGATTCAACGATTTTTAGATCAGATATACGGCCGTTGCGGAAAATTTTAAAAAGGACAGTAGTATGATATGCCCCGCTCAATCCGGTTTGTATCTGAGCTGTGAGCCAATTGCTGGATATTTTTCCATGTAAGTTCTGCAGGTAATAAGTGTAAGGAAAATTGGAAAGCCCTATCTGACCGGCAAATTCTGAGCTGCCGCCGCCTCCTCCTGAGCCATTTCCTACCCCGATTCTCAATCCTGAGCCCTTTCCTGTAGCCTTACCTGATTTGGCACTTGTATTGGGTATAGAAGTTTTTGAAGTTGATGATTTTTTTATAACAGTTTTTTTTGGTTTCCGGGAAGATTTATCTCTTTTCGGCTTGTCAACTGGATAAGTCATGGAGGGAGGATTTTGGGTCTTGAGATTCTGGGGGGTGGTGAGATCTCCCAGGCTTTCTCTTTCCTGGACAGAAGTTTCAGTCATTTTTTCTTCTGAATTAGAAGGAGAACTTCCTCCTCCGGAAAGGCCGCCGCTGCCGCCGCCGCCTCCTCCTCCAAATGAGATCACATTGACATAGTGAACCATGCCTTTCTTGGAAGATTTGGGCAGGTATGGTGAGAGCAGGATAAGAATGAAAACTGCTATATGGAGGGAAATAGATATTATTACTGCCCGGGTAAAAGCATTTTCTCCGCGGGATATGGTTGGCATCTTATTTTATGTCTTTTTCCGGGGGTTCTGCCACTAATCCTACATATTCTACTCCGGCCTTTTTAATAATATCCAGGATGTGAATAACATATCCATAGGGAAGGCTTTCATCAGCCCGGATATAGACAGTTTTTTTTGTTTGTCCATAAAAATATTCTTTAAGCTTCTGTTCCAGGAGAAACTGATTGATCACTTGGTCTTTAATATGGATATAGCGGTCGGAAGTAATGCTGATAGCCAGGCCTTCCTCAGCGGGCGCGGACTGGGTTTCAGCCTGAGGAAGGTTGATCCCTATACCGGAGTGCATCATGGGTGCTGTTACCATAAAAATGATCAATAATACCAGCATTACATCAACCAGAGGAGTAACATTGATCTCTGATAGAGAAGTTCCTACTTCTTTTTTTTTTAGGGAACGAAATTTAAATGCCATAGAGTCTTTCTGATATACTTATAAACTCGATGGAGAAATCCTCCATTTCTGAAATTATCTCTTTGATCCGGTGAAGATAGTAATTATAGGCTATGACTGCCGGAATTGCTGCGAATAGGCCGAGGGCTGTGGCGATAAGAGCTTCTGCAATGCCTGGGGCTACTGTCTGCAGGCTAGCGGATTTTTGGATGCCAATTTCCTGAAAGGAGTCCATAATCCCCCATACGGTTCCGAAGAGGCCGATAAAGGGGGAAGCACTTCCTGTTGTGGCTAAGAAGCTCATCATTTTTTCCAGACGGATTACTTCTTTGTTTGACGCTTTTATTAAAGCACGGTTGATACTTTCGAGGTTTTCTGAAGTTAAACAAGAGCTGTGGCTTGACTTTTTAAGATAAGCTAATTCTTTAAATCCGGCATGGAAAAGTGCTGCAAGGTGACTTGCTTTGAATCTCTGGGCGGCTTCATTGACTTCCAACAAGTTTTTGCTTTTTTTGAATATTTTGTGAAATTTTTTTGATTGAACTGATGCTGATTTAAGGGTGTTTCTTTTAGCGAGGATTATAGCCCATGAGAAAACTGAAAAAAACAACAGGCAAAGTAAGACTAATTTGACTATGATGCTTGCCTGTAGGATCAAACTTATAAAATTCATCTTATTTCGAAGAGAAAAAGTAGCATATGCACACTCTAAAGTCAATCGTTACATAGGTAGCAGGAGCTCCCGTATTGTTTCTTAGCTACTGAGCTTTAGGAAAGAATCAGGTCAGTTGATACGAAAACACGGGGGGGCAAAGATAAATCTAATTGGATGGATACGCTCGCTTCAGATTTTTAACGCCATTCCTCTTCATTTTCTTGGTATCTAGAGTTCCCTTTTAATTTATTCTAAAAAAACAGGCGTGGATAGGGTAAATCCCTGTCTTTCGAAGGGACTTGCCCGTATCCATGCCAGTGCGTAGAGGATTTTTCATAGTGGAAAATTAGATTTTAGCGGATTTAAGCTGGGTCGGGGTCTCTCCGCCCGCAACGTAAGGGACCCATTGGGGGATGGGTGGAGTGAGGACGGAGACACCCCGACTCAGCTTCCCATTTGCTTAGAGCGAATCCATACCCTCAGCTTCATCTTCGGCCCTGCCCTTTATGACCCCTTGTTTTTAGGGGCTGCCCCTGGATTCGGGGGGGAGTTGGAAATATTCGCAAGTATCTGCAGGACTACCTGCTTGGCAAATTTTCCGCTTTCCTTGGCCGGTCCTACACAGGAAGGGCATCCTTCCTGACAGGGGCAGGCTTTGATCGTATTCCGGCATTGGTGTAAAAGCTCACTTTCAAGTTCAAAAAGGGAAGGGCTAAGGCCTATACCACCGGGAAAGTTGTCAAAGATAAAAAGATTTGGCTCAAAATCAGGTCCGGAAAAGATGTCCCGCCTTTCCTCGTCCGATAGTTTCAGGCGGATGTCCCTGGGAGGAATAGATTTTCCAGTGGCATTATCTCCTACAGACACTCCGATGTCATGCAGGTCACACATCAGAAATAAGGGGGAAACATGATGGAGGCAATAGGCCAGACCGAAGATGCCGTTGATCTTTTGCTCGGAAGAGAAAGGTAAGTCCTGAAGGATTGTATAGGGAATAGTAAGCCAGTAGGCGGTAGTATGCATTTCGTTTTGGGGAAGAGTC
>CBFDDY010000166.1:0-5648 GCA_965603705.1 uncultured bacterium
TGGATCTCATAAAAATCTCTGGCAAATTTCTTTTTAGAGTTCATTTTGATTAATCTAAAATTAATAATATTATAAAAAATGTAAAACGTGAAGAAAAAGAATTGGACACGGATTTACGCAGATGGACGCGGATAAGACTAAGAAGCTTTTTCTTTTTGGCTGCTAGCCAAAAAGAAAAAGCATTTTCCAATTTGTGCTGGAGCACAAAATGAAAACCTTTTTTCACCTTTCAGGCGAGCCTATATGAAATTCTGGGGGGGCTGAAGCGAGCACGAGCTACACCTGAATTTCATTTCACCATTTACTATTTGTCATTTTCTAAGTATCATTTGTATTAACATTTTTTATGAATAGTCCAGGTGAGGGAGGATTGATTATGTTCAGAAAAAAAGCAGCAAGAATTCTTATAGCCTGCTTCCTGATTTTGGCCGCGGGCTTGGTTTATACTACCGCGACTCAGAAAAAGGCTCTTACTTATCAGGATATTATGCGTTTCAAAGAGATCCGTAATCCAGTGATCTCTGAAAACGGGCTTTGGGTCGCCTATGCTGCACAGCCTGACCGGGGTGATGGCAAAGTAATTGTCCGTGGGGTAGAAAATGGTAAAGAATATCTGGTTGAGAGAGGAAGCCAGCCTGTGATTTCTAAAGATGGAAACTGGGTAGGAATGATAATAAAACCCCTGGCAGCTGAACTTGTAGCAGCAAAAAAGGACAAGCCAAAACAGGGGATAGCGCTCTTAGATACCCGTTCTGGCAGAGTTCAGGAGCTAAAAAAAGTTAAAGATTTTGCATTTTCAGACGATTCCCATTGGCTGGCATATCATCTTTACAAGGAAAAAGATGAAGTAAAAAAGCAGGCGGAGGAGTCTGAAGAAAAGAAAAAAAATAAAAAGAAATTTGAGATAGGAAGTACTCTAGTGCTTTATAACCTGAATTCAGGAAAAGAGGTACGCATCCCTTTTGCCCTAAGCTATGCTTTTGATGCCACTTCCCGTTTCTTGGTTTATGCAATCGGAGATGATGCAGGAGAAGAAAACGGATTGTATTATCTTAAATTAAGCAAGCAAGGCTGGGTACGAAAGGCCTTGCTTCAGAAGCCTAAGGCTAAATACTCTCAACTCGTCTGGACAAAAACACACAGCAGCTTAGCATTCTTGGCTTGTGAAATGACGGGGGAAAAAGAGATTGAC
The DNA here is from genome assembly GCA_965603705.1 of uncultured bacterium. Lineage (GTDB taxonomy): Bacteria > Acidobacteriota > Aminicenantia > Aminicenantales > Aminicenantaceae > JAUVXM01. The sequence continues at coordinate 1,193 of CBFDDY010000166.1, forward strand.
TCGGATGCCTCAGTCTGGATGTGGGAAGCAGAAAAGGATAAATTGACTCAGGTTGTTACTCCGGAGGATGCTCCTGCAGAATGGTTTCTGCCGGCTAAAAACCAGCTAAAGTGGAGCAGGGATGGCAGGCGGCTCTTTTTTGGCTTCAAGCCTGAAGAATTTCGTCAGGTTGAGGAGGATAATAAAGAAAAGGATAAAGATATTGATCTTTTCGATGTTGAGAGTATCTTGAAAAAAAGTGAGGTCGATGTCTGGCACTGGAATGACCCGCTTATTAATACCAATCAAAAAAATATATGGCCGCGTATTAAAGACCAGACCTACACAGCAGTTTTTCATGTTGATTCGGGGCGCTTGGTCCAGCTGGCAGATAAAGATGTACCAGAAGTCAGGATCACAGATAATCCTGAGTATGTTTTAGCTGTTTCCAGTATTCCCTATCAAAAGGAAATCACCTGGTATGGATGGCTCAGTGATATATATATAGTGAATCTAAAGAATGGTTCCCGCAAAAAAGTTGCTTCCCGCCTTGAAAACCGATTCTCTCTGTCTCCCGGAGGGCATTATGTTGTCTACTATCAGGATAAAAACTGGCATCTTTTTGAGAGGAAGTCAGGCCGTGTTCGCAACTTGACTAAAGATATGGGGGTTCCCTTTTTTGATGAAGACCATGATTACCCCAGCAATGTTCCAGGTTATGGTATTGCCGGCTGGGTAAAGGAAGACCAGGCTGTCCTGCTCTATGATAAATATGATGTCTGGAAGTTTCCTGTCGAGTCAGGAAAGCCGCTTAATATTACCGGAGGAAAAGGGCGCAAAGAGCTTTACACTTTCCGCGCCTTACGTTTGGATCCGGACAAAGAATTTTATGATTTAAAAGAAAAAATGTTGCTTTCCGCCTTTCATAACCACGAAAAAAACTGGGATTTTTATTCCTGTGACCTGAATGGAGCAGGCGTAAAAAAACTGCTGGAGGAGAGGAAGAAATTCAAATTCTTGGCTAAAGCAAAAAAAGCGGATAAAGTACTCTTTTCCAGGGAAGATTATGCTGAATTTCCTGACCTTTGGATAAGCGGCCTGGAGTTTAAAAAGCCTGAAAAAATTTCTAATGTAAATCCTCAGATAAATGAATTTGCTTGGGGCAGTGCTGAACTGGTTGAGTGGAACAGTATGGATGGGATCCTGCTTCAGGGAGTTCTTATTAAGCCCGGAAATTATGAGCCTGGCAAAAAATACCCTGTAATTGTATATTATTATCGGTTTTTCTCTCAGCGGCTCCATGAGTTCAACCAGACAACCATCAACCACCGCCCCTGTTTTCCCTTTTATGCCAGTAATGATTATGTGGTTTTTCTGCCGGATATACGTTTTGATGTTGGCCTCCCCGGTCCTGCGGCAACAAAGTGCCTGGTGCCGGGAGTGCAAAAAATTATAGACATGGGCATAGCAGATCCGGATGCTATCGGCCTGCACGGCCACTCCTGGAGCGGGTATCAGACTGCATTTGTCATCACTCAGACCAATCTTTTCACCTGTGCCGTAGCTGGGGCTCCTGTTTCCAATATGACCAGCGCCTACAGCGGCATCCGCTGGGGTACCGGTTTGGCCCGGCAGTTCCAGTATGAAAAAGCTCAAAGCCGTATCGGCGGCAGTCTCTGGGAGAAACTCGAGCTCTATATTGAGAATTCCCCTGTGTTTTTTGCCGATCGTATAGAAACGCCCTTATTGATATTATTCGGTGACAAAGACGGGGCGGTCCCCTGGTATCAGGGAATCGAGCTGTACCTGGCTATGCGCCGGTTAGAAAAAGACTGTGTCTTCCTGCAGTATCGGGATGAGCCGCATCATCCCCAGAAGTATCCCAATAAGCTGGACTGGTTTAAAAAGATGAAAGAATATTTTGACCATTATCTGAAAGGCAAACCAGGCCCGGATTGGATAATTAAAGGCATTCCCTATCGGGGAAAATAGGGAGGAATGAATAGTTCAGGGGGATCGATTGAGAAATAAACTCAGGCCCTTTCCGGGCAAGTTTGCTCAGTGCGTTCTTGTTGTTTTATTTGTATTTAATCTTGCTCAAGCCGAGCGGAAAGTTGCTGAAAAACCTGTAGGGCCGGGATGTACATTTATAGAGGTCTTTGATCCTGATCAGCGCCTGGGGATCTATGTTCTTAAGGTCGACTTAGGTAATGAGTACATTAAGATAGATTCAGTATTGGCACATGATTCACTCACCGGCCGGGAAACTGTGCTTGATATGTCTCAACGAAAAACCAGGCCGCTCCATCAGGTTGTGGGAGCAGTCAATGCCGACTACTTTTATGTGACGGCTCCCAGCGGTTTGACTGTAAATGGGGGTCATTTATCCCGATCTGCACGTGGCTGGACCGGGATTGCCTTTAGTGAAAACAATAAACCGCATATAGCAGTTTTTAAAGATATAGTGACAGTTTCAGCCCCGGATGGCGCAGAAATTAGTAATTTATTGATTAATAGACCACGCAATGATAGCAATGTTGTTCTCTACACAGGTCTTTATGGAAATACGACAGGGTCTAGGACAGACGGAAAAGCAGTTTTGATCGATCCTAATGGCAATTCTTTTGTTCCTCAGGAGAGTTTTGACATTATAGTAGGGAGAGTATGTTCTTTGCCGAGGCGGAATATAATTCCCTGTGGCAAATGGGTGCTGTCGCTTGGTAGGAAGTTTTTCAATATTATGAATAGATTTAAGCCGGGACAAAAATTAACTTTAGATATTTCGATAAAACCGGATACTATTAACATCTATAATGCTGTAAGCGGGGGGCCGCGGATCTTACGCTCTGGGAAAGTATCAGTCGAATCTAACAAAGAAGGTCAGCGGGAGGGATTTGATAGAGAAAAGCATCCCCGTACTGCGGTTGGATATTCACAAGATAAACGTTTTTTGGTCATAGCTGTGATCGACGGTCGCCAGCCTGGATACAGCCGGGGAGTCGATCTTTATGAATTGGCTGGGCTTATGCTGGAGTTTGGCTGTTACGAGGCCCTTAATCTTGACGGCGGCGGTTCCTCTACTCTAGTTATAGGTAACAAGATCGTTAACCATCCTTCCGATCCCACCGGGCCGCGGCCTGTTGCTAATGCATTGTTGGTGATCAGTACAGCTCCTGATAGTATTTGAAAAAGATAAAAATCTCCTGTAGTATAATTTTCCTAAGGTATATAAAGGAGGAGTTATGAAAAAATTAGGTGTTTTTGGTTTAATTCTAGTATTAATGGCCTTTTGTACTTGCACAAAGCAGGAAAAATCTGCTGAAGCAGTAGAGGCTGTTACCCTGCCGGAGATTGATATATCAGGCTCTCCCAATGGTATAGTAACTCTTCCGGATAATGTTCCCTCTGCAATTTCTGATATTTTTGTTAAATATACAAAGATCCTCGCTCCCAATGGAAAGCCTATCCATTTTCTGGCCCAGGAAGCCTGGACTGATGTTCAGATCGCCCATGCCCGCAATGTCCTGAGGTATTTGCTTGAAGATTTTCAAGGTTCTGAATACGGCAACGATAAATCTATTATAGCGAATAATATGGCAGACAGAAAAGCTACTATGGTATTGTTTAACACTCCTGAAGAGTTGGAAAAAGCTTTTGACACGCCGTTGCGAGAGGTAGATCTCAGCATGCAGGACCTGCGAGCCAATGAATGCCCGGCAGAAGGTAATGAAGATTATATGAACCATATAACCCGGGATGCTGCTTATGAAGAGATCTGGCATCTCGTCCATGACAATGGTGTTAAGCTCTTGCTTCCTGATATGGTAGCTGAGATGCGGCAAGCCAATGATACGGCTGCTGAGAAAGGGTGGAAGGCCTGGCCGGAAGATGAGCCCCAGGAGCATCCCAATGAATATGTCGGAGTGCTTATAGACAATTATCTTGACCTGTGGACTGTAAGGCCGAAAAAATATGAAGGTAGAGATATCGGCCCTGAAGACGTTCCTGATAATACATCTCATTTCGGCCGTTATTTTGCCAACAGCCGTGAAAAACTTAAAAACCAGGATCCTTTAGGATATGCTTTGTTTAACAAATTCTTTCACCCTTACCTGACCTATACGCCCATTCTTCCTGAGGATTTTGAAGGGACTTTTTCCCTTGCCTTTGATGAGTCATTGGTTTATACCTACAAATCCCAGCATCTTATTAATGTAACTTTGGCTGGAAGCAATAATGCTGAGCTTATCGGTAATGCCTATGGCAATAGACTGACGGGGAACAAAGGCAATAATGTTCTGACAGGCGGAGCTGGAAATGATACTCTTGACGGAGGAGAGGGAAAAGATACAGCTGTTTTCTTCGGAGCTTACTCTGAATATACGATTACAAAAAAAGAAGGATATTACACTATTACAGATAACAAAGAAGACCGGGACGGAGCTGATGTCCTTAAAAATATTGAAGAGCTTAAGTT
>CBFDDY010000167.1:0-5640 GCA_965603705.1 uncultured bacterium
AACCTGTCGTGGTCAGGATCGAGACAACCTGGAAGAGAGTCGTGCGAAAGGCCGTTTCTAGCCGGGGGAAGTGATGCCGGAAAGTGTTGAAGCCAATAAACAGCATACCGCCGCCGATCAGAAGCATAAAAAAGTTGAATTCATGATTCTTTCGGTAGCAGTCGAATTTTTTCTTCAAGAATTTGTAGTGAAGAGAAAAACTCGTCCCGGCCAGGATCATAAACACGATGATCACATACTGGATATAGGGTGAGGCATAGTTTCCTATGCTGGCATTCTTGGTGGAAAACCCTCCGGTGGCCATGGTCCCGAATGTGTGACAGAGGGCATCGAAAAATGTCATCCCGCCTGCCATCAGTAACACAGTCTCAAGGGCGGATATCAAGACATAGATCCCCCACAGGATCTTCGCTGTCTGCATCACCCGAGGGGTCAACTTGTCAGGGGAAGGACCCGGCGCTTCGGCTTTGAACAGCTGCATCCCCCCCACTCCCAGGATCGGGAGGATGGCGATCGACAGCACTATGATTCCCATGCCCCCCAGCCAATGCGTCAGGCTCCTCCAGAAGAGCAGCCCCTGCGGCATCACCTCAATGTCTTCCAGGATGGTGGCTCCAGTGGTAGTGAAGCCGGACATGGTCTCAAAAAAGGCGTTCGTGAAGTTGGGGATGGCACCGGAGAGCAGGAAGGGGAGGGAGCCGAATAGGGAGAATAGAATCCAGGCCAGGGTCACGATGGCAAAGGCCTCCCGGGCATGAACTTCTTGATCCAGCCGTGTCAGTTTGAAGAAGAGAAATCCTGAGACAAAGGTGATGCCGGAGGCGATCAAGAAAAAAGTATAACCTCCATCAGCATAGTAAAGGGAAAAGGGAATGGGCAACAGGATTGCCACAGCCAGGAACATGAGGAGCAATCCCAGGACATGGATAACAAGATGAAATCTCATATTTACTATTTAAAGAGCTTCTCCACCTCGGCAATGGCCCGGGGCAGAGCAATCACGACTACCCGGTCTCCCTCCTTTATTTGAGTGTCTCCTGAGGGAATCAAAGCACTGTCTCCCCTCCGGATAGCCCCGGAAATGGCATAGCGCGGGAAATGACAGTCCTTCAGGGGCTTTTTAGTGATCTTAGAACCGGCCTGGGGGACGATCTCTATGATCTCCACATCCAATCCCGGGATGCTGGCCATACTCTCCAGAGGTGCCTCCCGGATGAAACGCGTGATGGCGTTCACTGTGATCAGGGTCTTGCTGACTACCGCGTCCATGCCGATGGTGGGGGTGATGGGCATGTACTCGGTCTTGTTCACCAGGGCAATGGTGCGGGGGACCTTGATGTGCCGGGCAATCAAGGTCGAGATGATATTGGTCTCATCATCCCCGGTGACGGCAATGAAAGAGTCCATATCCATGATTCCCTCTACGGCCAGCAGGTCCATGTCCATACCATCTCCGTGTATGACCAGGGTTTTCTTCAGCATATCCGCAACCTGCTGCGACTTTCCGGATTTGCTCTCGATGATTTTGACGTTCAACTGGCCTTCTAATTCCCGGGCCACATACTGCCCGATGAGCCCCCCGCCCAGGATCATAATGTTCTGGATCGAGACATTCTCCTTCCCAGCCAGCTGGACGATCTCGGGTATCAACTGCTTGTCACATATGACGAAGAACTGATCTCCAGGGACCAGGATTTCATCCCCCCTGGGAATCAGGGTGTTTTGCTTTCTCTTAATAGCTACGATCCGGGCAGCGATATTTCCCCATTCCATCCAGATATCCTGAATTGTCTTGTGCGATAGGGGTGTATTTTTCTCCAGCCGTATCCCTACCATCTGGATCTTCCCGTCGGCGAACTCGATGATATCGGTGGCGCTGCTTTGTCTGATCAAGCGAATGATCGCATCGGCCGCCTCTTTTTCAGGGTGGATCAGGAGATCGACCTCCATCTCTTCTCTAGTCAGCAAAAAACCGGGTTCGATGAACTCCGGATTCCTGATACGTGCGATCTTAAAAGGAATGTTCAGCTTGTGTGCAAAACGACAGGCCAAAAGATTAACCTCATCTGAATTGCTGATAGCAGCAAGTATGTCTGTCTCTTCGATCTTGGCCTTCAACAGGTCCCGGTAGCTTGAACCCGAGCCTATAATAAGAGCGGCATCCAGCTGTTCCTCGGCCCGGCGGGCTATCTGAGGATCCTGCTCGATAATCGTTATATTGTGTTTTTCAGCTGTCAGCCGCCTTGTGAGATGGAATCCGACCTCTCCAGCTCCTATGATGAGGATATTCATGATTTTGCCCTCTATTATATACAGCCTATAGGCCATAAGCAATGCATAAATTAAAGTGCGAAAGTGTATATGCTTGCCTACTTATAGCGCATCCACTTTATGATCTCCCTTATGCGGGGACGCTTGCCATACATTAGAAGGCCAACCCGGTAGATCTTAGCTGTAAGCCAGATCATCAAGATAGTAGTCAGGGCCATCAGCACAATCGACCCGCCGACCTGAATGAAAGGCGGGAGTAGAATACACACACGTAGAAGCATTAAAGTAGGAGTAAAAAAAGGAATCATAGACAGAATGACTGAGATCGAGCTGTTCGGACTCCTCATGATAAAAACAATAAGCAAAAGAGGGATCACCAGCATCATTATCACCGGTGTCATAAACTGCTGAGCTTCTTTTTCCGTATTCACCATTGAACCTATCGCAGCAAATAGAGTAGAAAAAAGGAAATATCCCAGAATAAAAAATATAATAAAATAGATAAAAATATAGGCAGGTATAGAAGGAAACTTAAATGAAGCAGCAGCTGGAAAAACATCAGCGATCAAAGCCCCTCCATAGGTGGTAAATCCTATCCCGAACAGGCCCCAAATAGTATACTGGGTAAGGCCTACTGCTCCGATACCAATGATCTTTCCTGCCATCAGTTGAAAGGGACGTATAGAAGAGAGCACTATCTCCACAACCCGCGAGCTTTTTTCTTCAATTACGCCCCGCATTATGGCCTGTCCATAAAAAATAAGGGTCATATAAAGAACTAAAACTAAAAAATAGGATATTATAAAGGTTCCTCCGGTATCCTCCTCCACTCCCCGCTTACTGACTTTCTTGGTGGATAAACTCACCCGCCTCATAAGTTGGCCGACTTTATTTGGATCTAAGCCCTCGGCCTTTAACCTCTTCCCGATAATTATACTGTTTAAAGCATTTCTGATATTATTGGTTTTATCAAAATCCGAAACATGCTCAGAAACATATTCCACCTCTCCCCCCTCTGAAATATCTGCGGGAAGAAAAACATATGCAGAAAGCTCCTTGGCCAGCACTTTTTCATTCAGGACCTCTTTAAGCTGAGAAATATCTCCTGTCAGCCGGTATTCTTCCAGCAGGTAGCGGCGGCTGCCATCTTTCAGTTTTTGCTCCATCTTTTTATCCAGCTCAACAAAAAGCTTCCCGCTGGCATCGATTACCCCTATATTCTCCTGTTCAGCCACAGAGACTACTGACATAAGTATGGGAACGATTAAAAACAAGGACATAAGCAGCGGGCCCAGGATCGTGCCAATAATAAATCCTTTGGTCTTTACTATCTGTAGATATTCCCGCTTAATTACCGCCAGAATTTTTCTCATTTTGCTCTCCTACTTTATCAATAAATATAGCGTTTAAAGTCGGCTCTTTGACTTCGAATTTATTGATTCTGATTTTTCCGATCAAATACTGAAGAAGGTCCTGGGAATTTCCTCCTTCTTTTAGTTTAACCTCCATGAAACGGCCGTAATCATCAATATTTTCAATCCCTGCAAAATCTTTGATATATTTTGCTTCACCTTCATAATCTAAAACTATTGTATTTTTCCCATATTCCTTTTTTATCCGGTTAAGATTCCCCTCCAGCACTTTCTCGCCTTTGTTTATCAGGCAGATATTATCACATATCATTTCAACCTGTTCCATCCGGTGAGTTGAAAAAATGATGGTCACCCCTTTATCCTTCATCTCCAGCATAAAATCTTTGAGCAGTTTAGTGTTAACAGGGTCCAGGCCGGCAAAAGGCTCATCCAGGATAATGAGTTCCGGCTGGTGGATAACAGTAGCTATAAACTGGACTTTCTGCTGCATTCCCTTAGAAAGTTCCTCTGCTTTTTTAAGCTTCCAATCAGCCAAGTCAAATCTTTCCAGCCAATGATCTATCCTGCGGCTGGCTTCAGCCCCTTTCAATCCTTTAAGCTTGGAGAAAAACAAAAGCAGTTCACCGATCTTCATCTTAGGGTAAAGGCCGCGGTCTTCAGGTAGATAACCTATCCTTTTTTTCATTTCTTCATCCATTTTCCGGTCTAAAATATTAATTGTACCTTTATCAGGGATGATAATGTTCATAACCATACGGATGGTGGTGGTCTTGCCTGCTCCGTTTGGGCCCAGGAGACCGTAAACACTGCCTTTGGGGATATTAAAGGAAAGGTCTTTTACCGCACAAAAATCGCCAAAATTTTTTGTAACTTTATCAATCTCAAGCGCATTCATATTTATTTTCCTTTTTTTGAATAATCCAGGCTATCCTAAACTATTCATAAAAAATGTCAACCAATTTAATAATAATACGTATTAAATATTATTAGGTTTATTGCATACCAGCAAATAACAGGTTAAATGATTTTTGTTCAATAAATCAAGTTTTTTTGATATATTACATATATGATTTGAATTATTCACGTTGGAGGAAAATACATGAAAAAGCGTTCCTATGTTCTCATAATATTCCTAATATTTTTTGTTTTAGCAATAGTAACTGCAGCGTCCTTTGTATATTTTCAATTCGCGAGACCTCCGGCTGTAAAATCTCATACCTATCTGGAGATATATCTTTCCGGGGAGATACAGGAAAAAGCCAACCCTGACCTGCTCAGCACTCTATTTACAGGGAGATCTCCCTTATCCATGTATGACATCTGGACAAATTTTCAAAAAGCAAAAATAGACCAACGAGTAGATATGATCGTACTGCGCCTCGGCCCTATGCTGTGCGACTGGGCAAAAGTTCAAGAAATAAGAGACCTGGTACTTGATTTTAGAAAAAGCGGCAAAAAGGTCTATGCTTATATTGACGAAGCTCTTGACTTTGACAAAGAGTACTACCTGGCAACCGCCTGCGACAAGATCATCCTCCACCCTGAAGGGATTCTGGTAATAAACGGGATCGGCGGATATGTGCCTTTTGTTAAAAAAGCTATGGATAAACTCGGGATCGAAGCTGAAGTCGAACATGTCGAAGAATACAAGACTGCATACAACATGTTTATAGAAGACAAATTATCCCCAGCCCATAGGGAAATGCTGGAGTCTCTATATGGAAATCTTTTTTCCCATTATGTCAAGCATGCGTCTAAAGCAAGGGGAAAAAGCGAAGATGAATTCAAAGCCATCCTTGACCACGGTTTTTTTCAGGGGGAAAAAGCTAAAGAGGCCGGTCTGGTGGATGAGCTTCTCTATGAAGACCAATTCAATGAGCTTCTCCTTGACGGCAAAACAATAATGCACAAGATGAACCACACCCAATACTTAAAAACATCAGCTGCTTCTTTAGGACTGAACCGAGGCAAAAAAATCGCCCTGATCTACGGAATG